>NZ_JBGOOI010000005.1:0-145602 GCF_041439605.1 Vibrio sp. 1F169
TCCAATACTTATTTGAGCCGTATAATTTCTGGCAACCCACGGCGAGATTTCGAGGATGACCACGCTCCCAGAAGGCTGCCCCTTCTCTTGGGGGAATAAGCGCAACGGCTCGCTTCATCTTAATAGCAGCGCGACACGCTCTCGTGTCGTAAGCGCCATCACCAGACACCTCAAGGATGCTTCGACGTGTTTGTTTCAGTAGGTTCGGGAGTACTTCACCATCTGTAACCGTTGATAAACTTAGCTCGGCGGCAATGATCTCATGAGTGCTTGTATCAACTGCAATATGCAGCTTTCGCCAGACTCTCCGCTTGCCATCCGTCCCGTGTTTTTTGACTTTCCATTCACCTTCGCCATAAACCTTAAGGCCAGTTGCATCAATGGCTAGGTGTTGTATCGCTCCTCTCGCTTTAGTCTTAAATGAGACCTCAACTTGCTTGGCTCTACGACTGATGCAGGTGTAATGCGGACAACTTAACGGCACATGGGCTAACCTAAATATCGAGTCGATAAATCCTTGCAGCGCTCTCAGTGGCATAGAAAAAACTCGTTTCACCATGAGTGCTGTCGTAATAGCTAAATCACTGAACCGACGTGGCCTCCCGCGCTTATTCTGTTTGCTTTGCGCCCACCCACTTATTGCTTCTTCATCGATCCAGAAGGTCAGAGAACCACGGTTAATGAGCGATTGGTTGTATTGCTTCCAGTTGGTTGTTTTGTAACAAGGTTTAGGCATAAGGCTACGAGAGAGAGTGGTGGTAGCTGATCAGATCGTAGGTTCTTGATTTAGTTCCATTGAATTACGCAACAAAGCCACTCAGAGATCGCGTCAGTGAATTTATCGAAGAAGAGAAGAAAACACTGACCAAGACAATATCGAGCTACCGTAACGAACTAAAAAGCAATGTCGGTGAAATAGATGCTGTTATTAAAGAAAAGGCTCGAAATAAGTCTGCCGAATATACTCAAGCGTTAGCTGAGGTTATGACATCCATAAACTCAACCGCTATAGATACTTATTCTGAGGAAGAGTCACTAGAGGTTGTCTCGTCTTGGGAAAAGCAGCTAGAAGAGATTAATGAGCAAACGGAACAATACTTCAAAAAAATGCGAGATACCATCGAGCTTGTTATTAATGACATCAACGATGATGAATCAAGTTCAGTAGACGTTATCGTTGCCTTGGAAAGTGAAAACGAACAAGTAAAAGAATCCCTCAACCAATACTATGAGTTTGCTCAACTAGGAATGTCACTGGGCATTATTCAGCATGAGTTTAGCAGTACTGCTCGTAACGTAAGAAGTTCAATTCGTTCCCTCAAACCTTGGGCAGATAAAAACCCTAAGCTAAATGGGCTATATAACAACATTAGCCACAGCTTTGCGCATTTAGATGGGTATTTGAAAATGTTTACCCCGTTAAATCGCCGGCTATATCGAAGCAAGATAGATCTCTCAGGTAAAGAAATAGACAGCTACCTAAAAGATATTTTCGATGAACGCTTAAAACGCCACAACATTGAATTAACGTCGACTAAAGCGTTTATGGTGAAAACGACCAATGTGTTTCCATCGTCATTTTTACCCGTGTTTATCAATGTGGTAGACAACGCTATTTACTGGCTTAACACCCAACTGGAAAGTGATAATGATAAGAAAGAAATCAAGTTGGATGTTGATGGTGATCAGTTAGTCATAAGCAATAATGGCCCTTCAATCCCGCTAATTGATAGAGATAGGATTTTTGAATTCACTTTCTCTAGAAAATCCAGCGGTCGTGGCATGGGTTTATTTATAAGTAAAGAATCCCTCAATCATGAAGGGCTTGATATTCAGTTAGCTAGTGGAAGTGCAGATGCCTCTCCATGTTTTGTTATTAGTGAAAAAATTATGGAGCAAGAGTAATGTCTGCATTTAATCAGTACTGCCGTGAGGTAGTTGATGAGTATGTCCAAACTGTTTTGATCATCGATGATGGGGCTGGCTTAACAAACGCTTCAACTATTATTGAACCTGCCGATGCTCTTGTTGAACCTAGTGGAGTTTTTGACCCTATGGTTGCACCCGTACCGCTCGAGGAGGTGCAAATAGGAGAACTAGTGGAGCCGAATGAGCAAATCACACATCCATTAAATACGTTATCTCTCACTAATGCATTCTATGATCGTGGAATTGTGGCTGGTTTGTATCAGCCACAGATTCAGGAAGGTGAGCCTGCTGTTGATTTCGCTTCAAAAGCGATGAAAGTATCAGCAACTGCAGATGTCATAATTCTCGATTGGATGCTAGTAGATCATGACGCTACCTATAGCCAAGAAATCGTAAAGCAGATACTTCAACACGATAAGGCAAATGGCGGAAGGTTACGTACCATAGTTGTATATACTGGGGAAACAGATCTTCAGAAGTTACGTGATGATCTATGGGAGTATTTAGGTGACGAAAATTTAGATAAACCTGGTGAATATCAGGTTAGTTCAGAGCAGCTAAACATTATTTTTTATCATAAGAAAAATACAATTGAAGGCCCTAGGGCAGTATACGAAGAAGAATTACCAGCTAAAGCGCTAGAAGAATTTGCCATACTTGTTGATGGTTTAATTCCTGCTTTTGCGATGAAAGCGACGACGACAGTAAGGCAACATACTGGAGCTTTATTAGCGAAATTCAGCTCTGATTTAGATTCAGGATATTTAGCTCACCGTGCTCTTTTACCAGACCCTGAAGACTCCGAAGTTCTAATGTTAGAAAATTACTCATCGTACTTGAGGAATGTGCTAGCGCTTGCTCAGATTGACCGTAAGACTCTTGGGTACGACACAATAAAAACATGGGTTGAAGCAAACTATGACAAGCGATATCAGAAAGCTGCTATAACAGATGATGGGACACCTACTGATGAGATTACTCTCAGTAGAAATGGATTCCTTCAATCTTTTGAATATGGTTTTACCCCAAAAAAGAAAGGGCTATTTAAGGCTGTTCAAGAAAATACTAGTGCTGCTAGAGCTAGTAAAATAGTGAAGGTAATCGCTAACCTTGAAAAAGTTGTCGGTGCATTTGGTAAAGCTGATGGGGAAACTCAAAAATCTTCTCAAGCTCTCGCCTGTATTACTGCTTTTCGCCGTACATTCCGTGATTTGATGGTTGGTTTTCCTTATTTGACCCAAGGAACAATAATCAAATCAATTGAAGATGGCTCTTATCTGCTATGTGTTATGCCAAAGTGTGATACTGCAAGAGTAAAGAGACCACGTAACTTCTTATTTGCGCAGTTAGTTATTAACGATGGTGTGTTTGATTTAGTTGCACCAGATATAAACAACGAGGGTGATTATGTTCACCTGCGAACTAATTTGAAATTTTATGAGTTAGAACATATTGAGTTTAAAGCCCATGGGGGGCCGAAGGTTGAAGCATTTGATGATCAAGATAGTATTGTATTTGAGTCAGAAGCAAATAAAAAATACCAGTGGATTGGAGACCTTGAAGACTTAGATGTCCAAACGAAAGTATCATCAATTGTGGGTGACTTTAATCGCGTCGGAGTTGATGAGGTTGAATGGGTAAGGCGACGAAAAGCTCAAGCTAACTAAGATAAGCGGCTATAAGCCGCTTTTTTACGTCTGAAGTATGTGTAATCCTAAGCATGATTTTATTGAGTTGTGATTGAGGTATTGAGTGGTAGTTCTAGATTTCTTGAATGGTAGGAATATATTGGTTAGCAGAGAGTTATGTTTAGCGTCCCACTGAATAGTTTTGTACATCGTGTGAGTGATAAAAGCCAAGTGATGGCGCATGCTGCAGAATGTGGATGTCAGTTGAAACGAGTTCGTCGTTCGCGTAATTGGCTTTTGGTCGCTCAAGAGCATCAACTCGTTGAATTTAAAACGATGTTAACTCACGAAAATGACGATTGGATAGCAATCGCAATCGACAAAGTGCTGCCTAAACCTTTGGTGTGTTTGGCATCTCTGTTGGCCGCGACACCCTCAATGACCGTCGCTCAACTGGTGATGGAATCTGGATGTTCAATGGCAGAAGCAAGGCGTGCCATTGATGAACATGAAGGGCTGTAGGCGTATTCGAATCGTGTGAAAAGAGAATCGCGAGCAGCAAAAAGCCCGTAACGATATTACGTTTTTCAGCGTTATATCGTTACGGGCTTTATCATCTGTGTTTGTGCTGCTGTTAAGCTAAGCCATGTGGCTTATAAAGCGTTTACTCGATTAAGAGTTAGCGACTTTTACACGAATCGTGTTTTTGCCAAGCTTTGACAAGTTCAGCTTGTTTAGTGCTGCTTTAGCTTCTTCGTGCTCTGGCATTTCAACAAAAGCAAAGCCTTTAGATTCGCCAGTTTCTTGGTCTAAAACTAGGCTGCACTCTTTTACTGAGCCGAACTCAGAAAATAGAACACGGATGTCTTGCTCTGCAGTAGAGCGCGATAGGTTACGAACTAGAAGTTTCATAATAAACCTTGAATATGAATTTACGCTGAGCATTGTCGCACACTTTCGTGCTCACCCTCACAAATAATTAGCGGAATAGCTCGGTTTACCTGTTCGCTGCTCTCATTAGCCGTTAACCGCGGTTTATCGTGATATCTGACACATATCCATGCTCGGTACTGGTTAACGCCTGCTGCAGCATTTGAGCGGCTTCTTGTGCGGTCATAAAGCTTGAGGTATCCATTGCTTTGCCGCTGGTTCCCCAAAACTCGGTTGCCATCCCGCCGGGGTAAACTGCAACGATCTTCATCGGGTGACCTTTGAGCTCCAACCTTACCGATTCGATAAAGCCTTTTACTGCCCATTTTGCTGCGCAGTAGGTGGACTCTTCTGCTTTAGCGCCTTGAGCTGCGGTCGACATCACGACCGCAATGGTGACGGGTTGATCTTTGTAACGCTGAACCAGCTCACGAATCAGAAATATCGAGGACTCGATATTGTTTTTTAGCATGTCACTGATCGCCGCTGGATCTTGCTGTTCTATCTTACCGAAGTATCCACTGCCAGCGCTGTGAACCACCAGTTTTGGTGTTTCTGGCAATGCATCAAGCAGTTCGCTTACGGAGTGCGGGTCACATAGATCACAGGTTTGGCTAACGGTATCTGCTGGCAGGTTTTTCGCTAATTCAGCTAAACGTTGTGAGCTGCGGCCAGTGATCATTAAGCGCTGACGGCTGTTTGATGCGTTCGCATATTGCTTAGCTAAAGCTGCGCCTAAACCGCTGCTTGATCCGGTGATTAAAATCATGGGGACTCGGGATTGTTGAATTGAATCGAGATAGTAAGGCTTTGAAAGCTTGTTTTCTGAGATCTAAGACCAAGATGCTGAGGCTCATGACTAAGATTGCTCGATAGAATTGAGGTTTGAGAAAGTGATGTAAGCCAGGACGGAAAAAAGAAGGAGTACTAAAAAGTAAAAACGCCGGCATAGCGCCAGCGCTTTTGAAAATCAGATTACTCGTCGTCGAACTGTTTGGTCGTGAATGAGTCTTCGATTCTGTTGAGCTCTTCTTGATCTTTCACTCGCTGTTCTTCTTGGCGAATGACTTTCGCTTCATTGAAGCGTTTCTTTTCCGACTTAGTCAGGAATTTTACAGCTTTCTTGTTGGTCAGTGCGTAAGCAACTACGTCTTCGCCTTTTTCTCTGCGGTCGTTTACACGTTGTGAGAAACGTTCATTGTCGCGAGCTTTACGCTCCGCTGAGGTCAACTTGCTCATGCTTTAAAGCCTTTTCAATTATTCATGGTAGGGGATCTACGCTTAGCGAAACAATGGGGAAGTGCTCATAATTGGTGGAACTGTGTATCACGTTCGCTCAACTGAGTTTAGCCCATTTGTATGCTGGTGGCGCATCTTAGCACAAAGGCTTGAGCATACAGGTATGCTATTCGAGGGATTAAACAGAACAACCCACAATTTTCTGTTGTGGGTTGAGATTGTCTTTTGGGATCGAGGTTATTGCTGATGGAACTGCTAATCAGAAACGCCAGTTAATTAAAGTTTTTCGATATACAAAATCACTTCACCGACTTTAAAGCCGAACTTAGACATCTCGGTTTTGTTGAACAGGCGTTTGTCGTCCATCAAGAACATCCAATCATCGAGCACTACTTCATAAGTGCTACCGTCTACTTCGATTTCCAAATCGTATTTCCAGTAAAGCGCTGAACCTTGGGTCTCTCCATATGCCGTGCCCACGACATCGTTGGCGGTGCCTGTGTAGGTGTTGTCACCGGTTTTGATGAGGTTCCAAACGCGGGTTGAACGCTCGCCATCAGCAAAGGAGAACCACTCTTTGATTTCTCCGTTGTCTCCATCCCAAGTAGCGATGAGCTTGGCATCAAAGCGGCGCAGTAAGTTACCAGAGCGGTCAAGCACGATGCCGTAGGCCATCAATTCACCGTCAAAGAAGGTTTCCAGCTTTAGCTCTGGGGTCGTGTCTGCGTGGTTCTCTAAACTTGCAGAGCCACAACCTGTTAGCCAAGCGAGCGACAATATTGTCAGGGCGAGTTTGATTATTTTTGTTTTTGGACTCATTTATTTAAACCTAAAAGTTGTTTGCGTAGGCCGGGCTCAGAGGTGTTTTCAGATAACCAAATCGCTAAGAAAGCGTCACCAAACTGCTTGTCTTGAATGATACCGATAGGCTGCTCATCGAAATAAAAACGACTCACGTTGTCTTCGGTTACGCGGATAGTGAGTGTGCTTCCTGCTTCTACGTTAGGCCACATCTCGTATAGAGGTTTCAACCAACGTTGGATATTGTTGTTGGAGTAACCAAGTTTGCTCCATTGGTCTTGGGTGGCATCAACGAGGTCTTTGCTATCAATTGCGCGGTAATATTCAAGCTTTAAAGCGCGCTCGGAATTGGTTGGGGTCGCGTAGAATTCAGCGGAGTAGAGTGTCCAAAACAGGTAGCTCATCTCACCTTGGCCGCGTTTGCTTAGATTATCTACAGCGGAAGCTTTCGCATTTCCGGTTAACAGGAGTGCCGCGCAAATAAGGGTTAAGGTGACTAAGCTAAAGAGTCGATTTCTTGATTGCTCGCTTGTTTGAGTGCGAACGCGACTATTATCGCTCTCAGATTTGAACGCTTGCGTAGGGTTGCGTGGAAAAGCCATAAGTCACCTCGTTGTTGCCATTTTGGGTTGTACTAAGTTGGAGTAAGCGGCCACCAGTAAGGGCAACAAAATCCCCCAACTTATTGCAAGGGCAGCTAGCACCGATGCATCTGGCCAAGTAGTCAGAAGGGCGCCTGCTTTGATGCCTCCCCAATAACTACTAGTACCTGCTACGAACCCTATGACAAACAAGATCACTTTTGAGCATTTTAAAAGCCAATTCAGGCTGTGATTGAAACTGATTAAGAACATGATCCACAGGCAAATGAGCCAAACTGGAAACCAAGATTGATTAGCAATTTCAGAGTCGACGGCAAAAATACCGAAGTGGAGCATGAGGCTATCAAGCAATAGCCCCAATGGTAATAAGACGAGTATTTTCAAGTCGCTACTGCGAGTTGGAGAGAGAAGGAAGTGAACCACCACGATCAATGGCGTGACGAACGGGGCTTGCGCGGTAAAGAAGGCGCTGCAAACCCAGGTCGCTTGAAACAGAACGAGATTAATAATCCAAAACCGTTTCATCTTTTGCTCCAAAGTAACGAGGTTTTCTAGCAACTAAGTGATGAGTACTGATCACGCGCTCTTTGAATGCACCTTCACAGTAGCAGAAGTAGAAGATCCACAAGCGCTTAAACTCTTCTGAATAGCCTAGAGACTCTAACTCTTCCCAACTGTTTTCAAAGGCGATGTTCCAATCATTAAGCGTTCGAGCGTAGTGCAGGCCAATGTCATCAATTTCTTGGACAACAAGGTCTGTACTGGTCGCGAGGTGTTGGGTCATCACTGAGACCGAAGGTAGGCAACCGCCTGGGAAAATGTACTTCTGAATGAAGTCGACGCCTTTGCGGTATTTGTCATAACGACTGTCGGCAATGGTGATTGCTTGAATCAGCATTTTGCCTGATGGTTTCAACAGTGAAGAACATTTCTCAAAGAAGGTCTGGAGATATTCATGGCCGACCGCCTCAATCATCTCGATAGAGACCAACTTGTCATACTCACCAGTGAGGTTGCGATAGTCCTCTTTAAGCAGGGTGATTTTGTCGGTTAAGCCAAGCGCTTTTACTCTCTGTTCTGCAAGCGCGTGTTGGGCATCTGAGATTGTGGTTGTGGTGACATGGCATCCGTAGTGTTGCGCCATGAATATCGCTAAGCCACCCCAGCCGGTACCTATCTCGACCACGCTGTCTTTCTCTGACAACTCTAATCGCTCACAGATGGTTTTCATTTTGTTTTGCTGAGCTTTGGATAGAGTTTCTGCTTCTCCGCTGTAGATAGCGGAAGAGTATTGCATCGAGCTGTCTAAGAAGCGTTCATACAACTCATTGCCAATGTCGTAGTGCGCAAGAATATTACGTTTAGAGCCTTGCTCGGTATTGGCATTCTTACGACGCAACAATAGGTTTTTGATGCGAGAAATCCATTGCGTTTTATCGTCAAGCTCGTCGAGTTGAGATTGATTTCGAGCCATGATTTGAATCACTTTGGTGAGATCTGGGCTTGTCCATTTTCCATCAATGTAGGCCTCAGATGCGCCAATACTGCCGTCAATCACGACATCTCTAAAAAAGGTTGCATCGTGAATCACGATTCTACCTTTCAAGTCTGCTTCTCGATCGCCGAACACCGAATGCTGGTCGCGCTCAATAATCTCAAGCGTCGCGAATTGCAGGCTTTCTAGAACCTTAAAGATTAAAGCTCGATATTTACAGTTGCTTGAAACAGCAACGGCTTTAGCTTGTTGTTCAATGTTGTTGTTTTGTTTGGCAAGCTGTTCCATGTAAACCTCGCTGATAACTCATTCTAATATTTTGTGCCAACTAAGCTGGGTTGTGCCCCTTAGTTGGAGCGAACCCAAGCTTGGGTCGAGTTCTATTATTTAGTTGCTGTGAAGACACTTAAGATGTTGAGTCTGGATGCCCCACAAACGGTACTTTTTTCAGGAATAATTTGAGAGCCTGATAATAAATTCCCATCACGACTTTGATCGTCATCGCCGGAATCTTAAATACCGTTCGTCTAATGTTTGTCTTGGTTACTGACTGTTTCGTCAAGGCCAGTGTCGCATCGAAAAGCTTGTCGTCTCGGCGGCTTTCAATGTGGACCAAGGTGCGTTTCGCTGGTGGCTTTATTTTCCACAAATAGTTCATGTCTAAATCCATGAACGGCGAAACGTGAAACTCTTTTTTTACTTTCAACTCTTTGTGCATGTCGATGAGATAATAGTGTCTTTCTCGCCAAGGCGTATTGCTCACTTCGGCCAACATATAGCGACAATCACCAGTTTCGTCGTAACAGAAAAAACAGTTGATTGGGCTGAAATAAATCCCTAAACAACGGCACTGAGCCAGCATCGTCACACGGTTTGATACAGACCAAACCCCACCAAGTTGTTGTACTTTGGAAGCTATACGTTGCTTAAGTGATTTAGGTTCATCAGCCGTGACATTTTCTTTTTTTTCAGCGAGATAATCCGATTCAACAAAGCGAATCGGGTTATACCACTGAGTACCGAATAAGCGACTGCGAGTGGTTGTTTGAGGGATTTCATCGAGATCTAATCCCATCATGTACAACTGGTAGCTAAATTCATGAGTAATATCGCCAAAGCGGCGGTGGCGTACGTTACCCCAGTAAATTCCGCTGAGCTCTTCACTCTTTTCTGATGCTATCCCCATGTCGGGTGTCAGGGTTTGACTGTTCATAGCGCTGAACTCGTACTCAAATCTAAACCGAAGCGTTTGGTCACATCGAGTGCACTGTGGACACCGTCTTCATGGAAGCCGTTGTACCAGTACGCGCCGGCAAAGTGCGTCTGGTTTTTGCCACAAATCTGCTCACGCTTGTGCTGAGCTTCGACCGTGTTCGAATTAAGTACCGGGTGATGATAAACAAAGCTGCGAATGATTTTTTCTGGGTCGATGGCTTCGCTCTGATTCAAGGTGACACAGAAGGTGTCTTGGCTTTCGATGCCTTGCAGAATGTTCATGTTGTAAGTCACACAGGCAGGTCGTTTACTATCGCCATCCAACATGTAGTTCCAACTTGCCCATGCAAGCTTTCTGTCTGGTAACAATCGGGTATCAGTGTGCAGAACCACTTCATTGCGGCTGTATGGGATCTCGCCTAGAACCTGTTTCTCTTGCTCGGTCGCATCGCCGAGCAAACGTAACGCTTGGTCTGAGTGGCAAGCAAATATCACTTCGTCGAAACCTTGTGTGCTGCCATCTTCAAATTCAATCGTGATGCCCGTTTCTTGGCGAGTCACTTGTTTAATCGATGTATTCAGTGCAACGGGTTTGTTTAAGCGTGAAAGGATGATTTCAACATAAGAACGCGATCCTTTTGGAATCACATACCACTGAGGACGGTTCGCGATATCGAGCAATCCGTGGTTGTAGAAAAACTGGATGAAGAACTTGAGCTCAAATTCTTCCATCTCTTCCAAGCTTGTCGACCAAATAGCCGCACCCATAGGTAGGATGTAATGCTGACTGAAAAAGTCGGAAAATTGATTCTCGCGCAGGAAGCTGCCGAGGGTAACATCTGGCGTGAATTGGTTGCTTTCGAACTGGGCTTTACACAGCTTATTGAACTTGAGGATGTCAGACACTAAAGACCAGAACTGAGGTTTGAAAATATTACTCCTCTGAGCGAATAACGAATTAATGCTGTGGCCGTTGTATTCAAACTTCGTCGTAGTGTTGTGGACGCTGAAACTCATCTCGGTAGGTTGCCTTTCAACACCGAGTTGTACGAGTAGCTGATTGAAATTCGGGTAGGTTCGATCGTTGAATACTATGAAACCTGTATCTATCGAAAACGCCGAGCCTTGATGTTCAATATCAACGGTCGCGGTGTGGCCCCCAACATAATCGTTCTTTTCGAATACGGTCACGTCGTGGTGCTTATCTAATACGTGTGCGCAAGTCAGTCCAGAGATGCCTGAACCTATAATGGCGATTTTCTTCATTGTTATACCATCCTTGAAGCGAGTTTTTGCCAAACTGGAGTTGGAAGCATTCTTAGTAGCTTCATCAACATGATGAATCGTCTTGGGAAATCGATTTCACTCTTTCCTTGAGCAATACCATTTACGATTCGCTGAGTTGCGGCCTCACTACTAATAATCATAGGCATAGCGAAGGAGTTTCGCTCGGTTAATGGTGTTTCAACAAAGCCTGGGTGCACAATTGAGACATGAATATTGTGCTCGGCCAGATCAACCGACAGTGTTCTGCCTAAGTAGGTGAGGGCTGCCTTTGAAGCGCCATAAGCCTCGGCTCTTGGCAAAGGTAAAAAGCTGGCGCTGGAGCTTACTAAAACCAAACGGCCGCCCGGCTTAATGTTTTTTAACCAGGCTTTAAGGGCGTAGCCAATTGAAATTAGATTGATGTTGATGACGCGCTCGAAAAGCTCGGCATCAAAATTCACGGGGTCGTTGATGTACTCACAATCACCCGCGTTCAAGATCAGTAGGTCGAGCTGCTTATCTTGTTCGAGTGCAGGGAAATTGTGGTAATCGGTCAAATCAAAACAGAGTGGGTCAATTGACGAGTGCGATAAGTCTGTCTCGTGAGAATCAACTAAAGCTTGCAGTTTGTCTTGATTACGGCCGCAAGCAATCACCTGATGCCCTTGTTGAGCATAATCTATAGCGAGTGATTGGCCGATACCTGAGGTCGCGCCTGTGATCATAATACGCATTATTGGCTCGCTCTCTTTTTGATGGATTTGATGGCGCAGCCCAGAACTGGAATGTGTTCGTACAACATAGAGCCGACATCAAGATAGTCTCTGTGATAAACCACTTGACCGTCGAGCATCTTGAGGTGGCTGTGTCCTTGCACTTCGATCGGCTTTTGACCGTTCAGCTGCTTATGAGAAAATTGCATCGTCCAATACACCGAAGCTTCGTCGTGCGCTTCGAAAGTGTGTTCGATATGAAAGTAACAGCTCGTTACCTGGGTGTAGAGGTTCTCGAAGTAGTGGGTAAGCGCCGAAATACCGCTGACATGATGCAGCGGGTCTTGGAATTCAATATCGGGGTGATAAACCGTCTTAAGCACGTCGAAATTGTCGGTTCCGAGTTCTCGATACATGTTGAGAAAGTTATCAAGCCATAGAGAGTTATCCATAATATTCACTCTAATTATTTGAAAAAGGCTAAGGCTCTCAATCGTGCTTCTTTGTGTTCAACGATGGGTTGCCAGTATTCGCTGTTAATTCCATTTTTTGCAATGTAATCATGTGGAAAATGCACATGCTTGTCAGGAATATTTTGCAGCTCTGGAATGTACTTACGAATAAAAATTCCTTTCGGATCAAACTTTTCGCTCTGGGTGATCGGATTGAAAATTCGAAAGTAGGGTTGAGCATCACAGCCAGTACTTGAAGCCCATTGCCAACCGCCATTATTGGCGCTGAAATCACCATCGATAAGGTGCGACATAAAGAAGCGTTCGCCCCAGCGCCAGTCAATCAGCAGGTGTTTGGTTAGGAAGCTTGCCACCACCATTCTTAGCCTGTTGTGCATCCAGCCTGTCTCAACCAATTGACGCATCGCTGCATCAACTAATGGGTAGCCTGTCTTACCCTCACACCAAGCTTTAAAACTAGGGTTGTCGTGATACCAATCTAAGCCGTTGTATTTCTGCTGAAAGTTCGCACCTTTAACCAGTTTAGGATGGTGGAACATCAAATGCTTATAAAAATCTCGCCAAATCAATTCATTAAGCCAAGAAAAGGCTGGCAACTGAGTATCAAATAACAAGTCAGGCTGTTGTTGAATCAATTGAATCGCTAACCAACGAGGGCTGACTGCACCAATAGCCAAGTAAGGAGATAAGCCCGATGTCCCCTTTACTGATGGAATATCTCTAAGGCGAGAGTAGTCATTAACTTTATTGGCTAAAAAATTGGGAATCACATTCTCAAGGACGTTTTGGCTTAGTGGCCAACGCTCCGAATCGGTACGCGGAAAGTCGAAATCGTACTCGCCAGAAAAACCACTTAACGATTGTTTCAGTTGTGATAGGTTCTGAAGCGAATCCGTTTCAGATGAATCTGCTTGCGCTGATCCTGTTGAATGCACTGGAGTTGGGCTGCAAATAATGCCTTTCGCTTGCACTTCTTTTAACCATGCGTTTTTGAAAGGTGTGAAAACCTTGAACATCTCACCTTGTTTATTCAGTACGCTACCTAATGGCAGAATCGTATCGCAGTCGGTTATTTTCAGTTTGATGCCGCTTGCGATTAAGTGTTTGTCTCTTAACTGCTCATCCACTTCCGGCTCTGAATTGGCATACACACATGTCGCATCGACCTGTTTGCACAAGTTGATGAGTTGAATAGCTTGATCGTTAAAGTCTGTGGCTTTGAGGTGCAGCAGAGTGATACCGAATTCAGCGAGTTGTGACTCGAACTGTTTCAGGTGGCGATAAATGAAGTCCGCTTTTATCGGTGCCAGGTGATGTTGTTGCCATTGCTGCGGGGTTGAAATAAAAACGGCGATAGAGACGCCGTTTTCAACTGCAGAGACGAGCGCTGGGTTATCGTGAATCCTCAGGTCTCGTCTTATCCATAGAATGTCGCTCAATATCCGTATCTCAGCTTAAGTTCTTGTGGGTGCGGGTTTAGATAAACTTGTGATTCTAGGTACTCGTTTGGGTATTCCATCAGATAGTGATTAATCAGCGTCAGTGGAACTAACAGAGGAACCAGCCCTTCTCTGAATGATGAAATCTGATTGGTGAGCTCTTGTTTGTGAGCGCTACTCAGTTGTTTCTTAAAGTAACCTTGCAAGTGATGCAGAGTATTAGCATGACTGCCGCGATTTGCATGATGCGTTAGCGCCGTCATCAGACCTTCGATGTACTTTTCAGCCAACTCATCGATCTCTAAATCGTTACTCGCTAAAAGTTTGCCTAGGCTCTTGTAGCCTTCAATGTGGTGGCACATCACTAGATATTTGTGAGCGCTGTGAAATTGAATCAGCTTATGTTTGGTTACGCCTTCATCGACAAGATCGAGCCACTTTTGATATGTGAAAACACGAGTCATAAAGTTTTCACGCAGAATTGGATCGTTGAGGCGACCATTCTCTTCTACTGGAAGGAGGGGATTGCCTTGCATAACCTGTTGAGTAAACAAGCCAACACCTGTCGACTCAGAACCACGCCCGTGGTGGTGGTAAACCTTTACTCGCTCCATGCCACAGGTTGGGCTTTTCTGACACACAATGAACCCTGCGATGTGTTGATTGTTCTTTGAATAGTTTTGCCCAAACTCGATCAGTTCATCGGTGACATCGCCAGAACCATCAGGTCGAGAAACATGAATAATGTCGTCTAACATTCTTGTTTGACGGATCGTAGGACGAGGCGTTGGAAGTCCAACCCCCATCTCTGGACAAACTGGCTCAAGCTCTACGTAGTCTGCAAGATCGTCTGTGCAAAAACGAGAACGCTTATGGCCAGTATCGAACCGAACTTTATGACCGGCGACACATGCACTAATGCCTATTTTTATTTTTTTATCCATTGGTCAATTCCTTACACTCATTGCTCGTTGTTATTCTTATATTGTGTGTTTTGTTGCTTATTAAACATTACTTTAGTTCGGTTTTTACTTTTCTTACTAGCCAACTCTATGAGTCTTGTGACGTACCCGATAAATCTTTTGAAGCTAATAAATGTATTTACCCAGTGGGTTGAACAGTTGGCTCACCCCTTTAGTGAAATACAAGGCATCACTTGAAACGGTTAAACACACACAGCCTTCTTTAGTCGCAGGTTGGTGGGTGTGTTCTCCATCTAACCAGATGAAATCGCCTTTGTTGTAGACACCCATTTCGTCTTCGAAGCTGCCTTCTAAAAGAAGCGTGATCTCGAAGCCTTTGTGAGTGTGACAAGGCACCTGTCCATCCTTATCTATATGCAGCAAGCTGGTATGGTGTGATTCGTCATCAAAATCAAGTCGTGCGCGAGAAATCTTGCCCAAGTTCAACCAGTCTTTTCTTGCGACTGAATTGAGTGCGCGAGGAATCGTGAAGGTTGTGTTAGACACAGTCTCTTGTTGCGCTTCAACAACAACTTCGACAGCCTGAGACAAATCAGCTGTGATCTGGTCAATAGCATCAAAATCGAACTCCCCATCGTCAGATAGGAACGCATCCATTTCGCTGTCAGACCGTTTTAGCCCTGCTGTATCGCTTTCAAAGACTGAGTCAGCGGCTTGCGCCGTCAACATGCTTACTTGTTTTTGACAGTGTTCACAAAGCTCTACATGGCTAGAAACAATCAGAGAAACCGAATCCGCTAGATTGCCATCGACAAAATCTTTCAAGATTGCCGCATTTGGGTGATGTTTAATCATGGTCTTGTTCCCCCATGTGAACTTTTAGTTTGGCGAGTGCGAGTCTTAGACGTGATTTAACAGTTCCAAGCGGGACATCGAGTTGTTGGGCGAGTTGTTCTTGCGATAACTCTTGGAAGTAGACACCTTTCACAATGGTTTTTTGAGCGAGAGGCAACTTTTCGATTTGAGTCATTACATGACGGCTCATTAGATGATCGCCAAACTGAAGCTGATCACTTTGTGATTCGGCTACCATGGCGTCAATTGGCCAAATGTCGTCAGCGATGGTTTGCTCTGCTTTCGCTTTTACCTTTCTTAACATATCAAAGGCGGCGTTCCGCATAACGGTATAAACCCAAGTGGTTGCTGCGCCTTTTTCTTCGTTGTAGAGATGCGCTTTCTTCCAAACGTTGGTCATCGTGTCTTGGACTAGCTCGTTGGCAGCGGCTTCACCGCCCAACTTACTGATGCCAAAACGCTTGATTTTGGGAGCAAAGAATTTAAACAAGCAAGTAAATGCCTGCTTATCTCTGTCTGAACCAACCAAAATCAGCCAGCTTGAGAGCTCTGTAGGTACCTTACTTTCGGTAGGTAGTTTGTTGTCGGGGATAATGACATGCTCCTTGCCGTTCCCTGTTCTTCTGCTTTCCACTTGCATAGTAATCAACCATCATGCGAATTTGATAGACACTACGTGGAGAGTGAGAGTAGGGATCACTTTATTTTAAATTAATTTCTACTATACAAAATTATAGTGAATAAAAGTGCTTATTGCCCTGTAATGATTTGATTCAAAAAGGGAACTAAAGACGGAAAACTAGCGGGTTCTGTGAATTTGGTTTTCTTTTCCAATGGGATAGGCATCATTTCGAGGAGTCGAGCACAGATCCATTGAGGACTTTCAAAGTCAGGAGTGGGGTAAAGTGCTCTGATTGAATCGTGTTCTCGAAACAACTCGACAAGAAATGCAGTCACCACGTTCGGCACCTTATAGCTGTGTTGCGGCCAGTGAGGCAACGGGCGGAAATCACTTTTTATTAAATCATCTGTGTCGCGGAAGGACGAGTGAAGCTGGACCAACTGTTCGCCTTCAACATCGATTTCCAAGATTTGATCATCGGACATATTGAAATCGACAATAGACACTTTTGTCCCCCAAGAACTCAGACGTTCGGAGTTGGTGTTGTCCTGAGTCGCAATGATGAAGCCGTCTCCCTGCGCAGCATGAGCGACCATTTTCAAATACTTGGGTTCGAAAATACGCAGTCTTTGTCTGCCCCTTGGCAAAATGAATAACGGGAGAGGAAACACCGCAAGCTCTTGAGAAGTCTCTACGGGTGTTTCTGATTCGGTTTCTATCCGTGTGATCTTCTCAGCTGAATTCGGCACAAAGTACTCCTTAGTTCATACATGATTGAGTCTGTACGGATTTGATTCGTACGTAATTCAGAGATGTATACGTGTACTCGTTGAAGTTCGATCAATGTGGGGTGATGTATTGAACAGGAAGTTAGAGAGAGGGAGACATGGTTTTTTGTCGCGTTTATTCGCAATTTAATCGGTTTAACCTTTTTTAACTTACGGCATTAGGTAATATGGGTTAAGAATTAGTCAATGGGTAGATAACAAGCGACATGCTTATCTCTTAGTTCTTCTTTACCTGACATCACATCAAAGGAATGGTCATGATCGTTATTTATGGTATCAAAGAGTGCTTAAATCCGATTAAGTTACAGCTTTCTAATGTCTTACAACAATGTTTGAACAGTGAGATGGGGTTACCTGATGACAAACGAGCGCATCGGTTTGTACCATTAGAAAGAGATGATTTCTTTTATCCCGAAGGGCGAACAGAAGCTTACACCGTCATAGAAATTAATATGATGGAAGGACGAGCGGTGAACACCAAAAAGCGCCTGATTAAGAAGATATTTTCTGAAATAGAAAAGCAGCTGGCCATCTCTCCCATTGATATCGAGATCACCATCAAGGAGCAGCCATCGCATTGCTGGGGCTTTCGAGGCATGACTGGCGATGAAGCCCAAGATCTTAAGTATAAAGTAAAGGTCTAGGGTTTAAGCTCCTAACTCCTAATACGTAAGACAGAAGGCTTAAGCTAACCTATCTAGTCGTGGTTTTGGAGTTTGATGCCAAAGCCGTTAGATGGGCTGAGTTTGGACATATGAATTATAGGTAAATGATTCATGGACAAAGCCCTAAAGGGACTAGTTTCTTTGTTTTCCGCTGTATGTCACTACAGTTCGTTTGCGACAGTGGCAAGTTTGTTTTAGAGTGCAACTCTTCTCAGCATTTTTAGATTAGTTATGGTTAGAATCAACACGAATTTAATTCAAAAGATACTCATTACACTGCCTTTGTTTTGGATTGTTACCGTTCAGGTGTGGCTAGGTCAGGGGAGTAAGCCACTTGTGGGTATCACTTTATTGATAGCGGCCTGTTGTGCTCTTTTGTACCGAAAAAACAAGGAGAAACATGACTGGTTTGAAGATGGCTGGGTGTGGATACTGCTCTTGCTCTCTATTTTTTCCACTATATCTTACGAGTTGCATGGCTTCAGTAGTCAAGAACTAAGGGCAACTTTGATTGCTCTGGTATTTTTCCTTTTTTATCGAAATGGCTTTGTTAAGTTATCAGATATACAGAACTTATGCTTCACTTCTGTTGTCAGTACAACTGTCCTCGTTGCTTATTATATCTTTTTTCTCTCCGGGGATCGGGGGACCTTGCCGTCTAATGCTCTTGTTATAGCTTCAATTCAAGGTTTCTCTGTCATTTTATTGCTCGCACTTGGCTGTGTTTCGTATGAAGGAAAAAAAACCAAAGCAATAGCTATCTTGGCATTTATAGGCTTTCTATCAATGTTTTTGGTGGGGTCAAGAGGACCTCTACTAGCCGTTATTTTTATTGGTTTAGTTGTCCTATTCAAAATGATGATGCAGCATCGTCAGTACAAGGCGCTGCTTGGTATTAGTGCCATGGTCGTTTTTTCTGTGTTTTTGATGTCGAAATATGACGTGGTAAGTGAACGTATTGACTATAGCTTGCATGAGTACCATGAGATATCACAAGGCAACATGGATACTTCCATAGGCTTAAGATTACAAATGTATCAAGCAGGGTTCGACTTCTTTGTGGATAGCCCCTTGCTCGGCATTGGAGGCGATAAAGAAGCGCAATTAGATAAACTCTCATTTACTCCAACAAATTCGGGAAAGAGGTTTATCGTTAATGCACACCTGCATAACAATTATATTGATAAAGCAGCGTCATCTGGCTTGGTAGGCATTGCCCTTCTCATGCTTAGTTTGATGTACCCTTTGTTTAATTCTAGATACAAGCTATCGCCTATTGTATTGTTACCGGTTGTTTATTTTTCTTTCATGTGTCTATTCGATTCACCTTTCAGGAATGGTGATTTAGCTGTGATGTACTTTGTGTTTATTGGAGTACTACTAAAACTACAAGTGAGAACAGAAGCGTAATGAAACCGGTATATTACGCCAATTTCATTGTGGGTAGTTTTAGGCCGTTTATTGATTTAAGGTTATAACGAATAAATAATGAATAAAAATTTCAGGTATGACATCAATGCATTACGTGCATTAGCTGTCTCAATCGTCGTCATTTTCCATTTTTTCCCGGGTTTTATCACTGGCGGCTTTTTAGGTGTGGATGTGTTTTTTGTCATTTCAGGCTTCCTGATGACAAAGATTATCATGTCGAGTTTGGAAACTAATACCTTCTCATTAAAGGGCTTTTACTTAGCGAGGGCAAAACGCATTATTCCTGCTTTAGCGGTCATGTGCCTTGTTGTGTTACTCGTTGGCATTATTTACCTAGACCCTTGGGCGTTAAGAAAACTAGGTAAGCATATTCTCACCAGTGTCGGGTTTGTTTCTAACCATACCTATTTAAAAGAGTCGGGATACTTTGATGTGGCCGCGCAAAGCAAGTGGTTGCTTCACACTTGGTCTTTATCCGTAGAATGGCAATTCTATGTATTATATCCTCTCGTTTTAATGGCGACCTACAAGTTATTCGGAGCTAAAGGTGCAGCCGTTGCTATTGGAACGACTCTAATAGGAAGTCTAGCTTATAACTATGCGTATTTGGGGAGTTCGGCTTCTTATTACACATTACCGTCTCGTGCATGGGAACTGCTCGCAGGTTCGGTAGTTGCTTTGAAAAGAGAGCGCATTGAATTCAAAAAATCCAATGTTCAGTTATTGCTGTTAGTTGCTATTGCCTCGCTGTTTATATCTCCTTTCATGATCGACAGCGGCACACTTTGGCCTAGTCATGTGACGCTTATCCCGGTCATTGCTACCGCGATAATTCTGCTTTTGAATTTGGACCTCAATTTTACCTTTCATAAATCACGGCTGATACAAGGAGTTGGGTTATGTTCCTACTCAATTTATCTCTGGCATTGGCCTATTAATGTTTTCATTAAGAATCTCACGAGCAACACTATTACTCACAATATAGTTGGAGTAATGGTATCGGTATTGATGGGGATCCTTTCATTTAAGTTCATTGAAAGTTACCGACCTAAGGAGACACGCAAAGGCGGTAAGTTCTTTTTGAACTATTACCCTCTCATTCTTGCTTCCTTTATTGCCTTGATAGGGCAGGTTATTTATGAAAGTGAAGGATTACTTTGGCGCCTGGATAAAACACAGCTCGTCATTGCACAAAGTGTCTATGACCGGAACCCACGAAGCGGAGAGTGCCACGTCGAATTCGGACCCTCTCCTGAGTGTCACTATGGATCAGGACCCGTATCCGCGATTGTTTTAGGCGATAGTCATGGCGCATCGATAGTGAGAAGTGTTGAAGCGTCAGCACCTAACGATACATCGGTCATCGACTGGACGAGAAGCGCATGTCCGACGATTTCAGGTATCAAAAGAGTGCTCTCAAGTGGTGAGTTATCAGAAGAGTGTGGGGATTTTGTCTCAGCATCGTTGATTAAAGCTAAAACCAACTACCCTAACGTTCCTGTTGTTGTCATTAACAGAATGGGCGGCTATCTATATGGTTCGAATGAAGATGGATGGCAAAGTGAGAACGAAAAGATCAGTTTAATCGCAGGGGATAAAAGGTTTCAGACCAGATCTGAAGAGTACCTGAACTCAATCTTATCCAGTTTTGAAAAGACCATGTGCGAGCTTAGTCAATCTAACCCTGTTTATTTGGTTAAGCCAGTCCCTGAGCTGAAGAAAGATGTACCTAAAACTATGTATAAGTATTCGATTCTAAATCAATCTGATATTTCGGTTTCCATTCCTCTTGAAGAGCACCGACAAAGAACCGCATTGATTACGGAATCCTATGCAAAAATCAGCCAAAACTGTCGAGTTACTCTTATAGACCCTGAACCGATATTTTGTGATGATCAGCAGTGCCGAGGGGATATCAACAATCACCCAACATACGTTGATGACGATCACCTGAATGAATTTGGTGCTAGCCAACTTATTCCTCAATTCCGCGAAAAAATATGGGGTCAATCAGCTCCGTAGGAAATGCTCATTCGCCCTTATTGTTTACACGAAAAAATAAGGGCGTTTCTGTGTTTGGAGCTATTGTGTTGGTCTTAAATGATTCGTTTAGGTAGCGATGTTTAAGATAAATTTCGGTTCAAGTGAACCCTTGTGCTATACTCCGCGCCCCAATCCGAATTGGCTTGTTAAATCTTAGGAAATTATTATGAGTGTTAAAAACGAACTTCAACAAATTAACAACCGTCTAGACAAGTGTCGCAACAAGTTAGCGGCTGCTAAAACTCGTAATGATCGTCCTGTTGTTCGTCAATTTGAAGATGAAATTAAGAAGCTAACCAAGAAAATCGCTCAGCTGAAACATAAAGAAAGCTACGATGTGAACCAAGAGCGTAAGTCTCTGGTTGATATGCCATTTAAGCGTGAGATTACTAAGGCTGAACAAGCGGATATGGGTAAACTTAAAAAGTCTGTTAAAGGATTAGTAATTGTTCACCCAATGACCAAGATCGGTAAAGAGCTTCGCATTGAGGTTATGACGGGTTACGCACCGAAAAAATTCTAATTGCCAGTGATGGTGATGAAAAAGGAGCTAGCAATAGCTCCTTTTTGCTTTTTTAGGTATTAAAAAAGCAGAGTCAGCGGTAAGAATACTCACGCCGTTTTCAACTTTTTAGAGGTGATTGTTGTCACAAATCCTTTTATCTCCTATAAAAGTTAACGTGCTACTAACATGGCACCAAGTGAACGCAGTAATGTGTTCGCTTTTCGAATCTACAATTTCTCTCCAGTTTGTATAAATATAGGTAGAGCAGCACAGATAATTACAGATAAAACTAGACTCGTTAAGGAAGATGAGAACGTAAAAAAATAGAGGTTATATGAATCAATTAATTTCAATTGGACCACTAGAATCCTTCCTAATCGCGATTAGTGTTTTGTTTCTAGGTCATTTCGTCAATGCAAAGCTTCCTGTTCTCAAAAAGTACAATATCCCAGAGCCCATTGTCGGCGGCTTGATTGTCGCTTTTGCTATTACAGCCCTGCACTTTAACGGCCTTGATCTTGAGTTTTCTTTGCCCTTGCAGAACACATTTATGTTGATGTTCTTTGCAACGGTCGGCCTTGCAGCTAACTACACACAGCTGATGAAAGGTGGTGCCAAGGTATTCCTATTCTTAGGGGTGGCTTCGGTTTACATCATTATCCAAAACGGTGTAGGCGTAACCTTAGCAACGACACTAGGCCTTGAGCCCTTGATGGGTTTGATTGCTGGCTCTATCACCCTTTCGGGTGGGCACGGTACAGGCGCGGCTTGGTCTCAAACTTTTGCAGACACGTTTGGCATTGCAAATACGTTAGAAATCGCAATGGCTTCTGCGACCTTTGGTTTGATCATCGGTGGTATTATCGGTAGCCCAGTGGCGCAAAAGCTGATTGATAAAAACCAGCTTGAATCTGAGTACGGCACTGGCACGCAAACGCACGAACGCTTCCCTGAACTTGTTACTTACAACGAGTATGAAGAAGATAAAGTGACGGCGAAGAAGGTGATTGAAGTGTTGTTCATCCTTCTTATTTGTATCACGGGTGCGAAGTACCTAGAGCAGTGGGTGGCGACTTTTGAAATTTCTTGGTTGATGATTCCTGACTTCGTTTACGCGTTGTTTATCGGTGTGTTCATCACTAACGTGTTTGAAGTGACTAAACTGCATAAGACGGACAGCGAAACGGTTGATATTCTTGGTACGGTGTCATTGTCACTGTTCTTAGCGATGGCGCTAATGAGCCTTAAGCTTTGGAATATCTTTGACCTTGCGATTCCGTTCTTGGCTATCCTTGCAGTTCAGGCTGTGGTGTTAGGTATCTTCTCTTACTTTGTGACGTTCAAAGTAATGGGTTCTAACTATGATGCAGCGGTTATGGCGGGTGGTCATTGTGGTTTTGGCCTAGGTGCAACCCCAACAGCGGTAATGAACATGGGTTCTTTGGTGAACCGATTCGGTCCGTCGCCACAAGCCTTCATGGTTGTGCCAATTGTTGGTGCCTTCTTTATCGATATCGTTAACCTGATTATCCTACAAGGTTACATCTCGTTTATTGGATAGTGCGAACGCACCAATAACGAAGTATGCAGATACAAGAAAGCCAGTCGATTGACTGGCTTTTTTTGTTTTAGCGAACACCGCTTATTTTATTCAACGTATATTATTGAGCTTATGCGGGTGAGCTTGCTTGTAACTCTTTAAGCAGAGGGAACGCCGCTTTGGTGTGTTCTCCCGTGACAATGAATCCAACCAACTGGTTATCTTCATTAAAGCCCTTAGCGACAATGCCTTTAGGATCGAATCGAGTTTCCCAGCTCTGAGCTGTGTGAATATCGCGCCCTGCCAGCTGAATCGGGTAACTCGGTGTTTTCACCTTGGTGATCATATGAGGCAAGCTGAGCTTTACTTCACCCACTTTGACCTCTCCTGTATCCATAGTCAGCTGCTTCGCCAACACGTTTGCCGACAAGATTGCTGGCTGCAGATAAGCCATCACACGACCTTCAATTTCAGCGCAATCACCAATCGCATACACATTGTTGGCGCTGGTTTTCAGGGTGTCATCGACCACAATGCCTCTGTTGATGTCTATTCCCGCTTGCGTGGCTAAAGCCGTATTTGGCCTTAACCCTGCTGCGGCAATCACGATATCGGTTCGTATCAATCGAGAAGACGTGGTTTGCAACCTCACTCCATCAGGGAGATAAGTTGCGCGACATACTGCAGAATCGGTTTCGACGGTAACCCCTGCTTTTGCCAGCTCCCTTTCCAACTCAAGTGAAACGAAAGGCGGCACCAAGTTATTTAGCAAGTAACTCGCGGGTTCGATGATCGTGACATCTTTACCTGCGGTTTGAAGGTCGAAGGCGAGCTCAACGCCGATCAAGCCTCCACCAATCACGGTGATGCGTTGAGCGCCATCGATCTGAGCTTTGTGTTTATCGAACTCTTCCAAACTATTTAACGTAATGGTTGCGCTGCGTTTAAGCCCTTCCGCTGGTGGTATAAAAGGCGTCGCGCCCGTCGCTAATACCAACTTTGAATAGTGGATAGATTGGCCATCAACATGAATACACTGCTGCTCAGTATCTATCTCGCTCACAAGTGCTTTGGTTTTGATGACCACGTTGTACTGCTCTGCCAATTGTTGAGCGTTATGTACTGCCAGTGTTTCCGGCGTTTGTTCCTGACTGAACGCGTGGGAAAGGTTCGGCTTACTGTACTCAACCCCGGCATCGGCGGTGATCATAATAATCGCGATATCTTGGTCAAGCTTACGTACCATCTTGATGGTTTGTAGGGCAGCGAAACCGCCACCCACAATAACAATGTTCGACATGCTACTTCTCCACAAACACTTCTTTGCCTAAATGGCATTCAGGGCAAAGGAAATCATCAGGTACTTGCGCCCAAGGAGTTCCAGGTTCGACGCCTTGGTAGGGTTCGCCCAATTGTGGGTCGTACACCCATTCACACACTGTGCAACGCCAGCAAGTGCAGTCTGCACTGTGTACTGGCTTATCTTGCGCTTCTTCTGGCTTCTGCTCTGTCGTATCTTTGAGCTCGGTAGTGGTGTTTGCCGGTGCTGGTGTAGCTTCAAGCGGTGTGACATGACGTGATACTTGTTTCGGTGTGCTCACTTCATCTGCTTCTACACGCCAAACCTCGGCCAGTGTCATGCCGTAATCGATACATTGGCGAAGAGCGTCTGTGTCTGGTTTCCAATGGATGTGTTGTGGCGCACTGACTTCGAAGTTAGCTTCATGTAAACGAGCGTCGATACGTTTTACTGCGCCACCTGTCCAACCTGAAGAGCCAAATGCTGCGGCTCTTTTACCAGCAAAGCGCAGTCCGTGTATTTCTTCTAGTAGCGCTGCGATTTGCGGCATCATCACATTGTTCATGGTCGATGAGCCGACTAGAACCCCTTTTGAACGGAAGATATTGGCAAGGATGTCATTCTTATCGTGCTTAGAGATATTAAAGACTTTGATTGCCGTTTCTGGGCTGCCTTTACGGATACCTTTTGCGATTGCGTCAGCCATCATGCGAGTGTTGTTCGACATGGTGTCGTAGACAATCGTGATACGATCTTCTTTGTAGGCTTTAGACCACTTGTAGTATTGCTCAACAATTTGCGTCGCGTTGTCGCGCCAAATACAGCCATGAGAGGTGGCGATAACATCGATAGGCACACCTAAGCTCAATACTTCTTCTATTTTCGCTTTCACTAAAGGTGCGAAAGGTGTGAGGATGTTCGAGAAGTAACGCAGACATTGATCGTGCAGCTCTACTTGGTCTAGCTGATCGTTGAATAGGTTTTCATCACAGTAGTGCTGACCGAACGCATCGTTACTGAACAGGATCTCGTCACCTGTGAGGTATGTTGCCATCGAGTCTGGCCAGTGCAGCATTTTCATCTCAACAAAGATGAGTTGCTTACCGTTACCGACATCGAGCGTGTCGCCTGTTTTAACGGTTCGGAAGTTCCAGTCAGGCTGATGGTGATGGCCAACAATCGAGTTAACGCCAGCTTCTGTGCAGTAGACGGGTGTGTTTGGAATTTTGGCTAATAGTGCTGAAAGGGCACCTGAGTGGTCTTCTTCAGCATGCTGACAAATGATGTAGTCGATCTCATTGATGTCGATTTCCATCTCAAGGTTTGCAAGGAATTGTTCAGTAAAGCGATGATCAACGGTATCAACAAGCACCGTTTTCTCTTCACGAATCAGGTACGAGTTATAACTGGTACCTTTGTTCATGTGGTATTCCTTACCATGGAAGTGTTCTGTTTCCCAATCGTGGACGCCAACCCAGTGAACATTTGATTTAACGTGAATAGTCATAATGATAATACCTTATTTAAATATCTAAGGTCATCATTGCACTAGTTGTGCCATGTTTTTAAGTGTCTGTTTTTAATGTGTTTGTTTGGTCTTTTGTTATTTGAAGAGTCATTTTGACGCGATGCATTTTGTGGTTAAAATGAATCCTAAGTGTCTTTATGACTTTTTGGATTGATAGCGGTTTGGCAAGAAAATTAATGATGTTTGCTCAGAAAGAGCAGGGTGAGGAACATGTTTCAATAAAGGGGATTATAGCGTAACTCCTGCGCTTGGCGAATTAGAACACGTGGATTGATTAGGTATTGGTGGTCTAAAAAGCGACTTGAATGGCTAAAGCTGAGATAGAAAGGATGGATGAGAAATACAGACATGAAAAAGGCCAGACGAGTGTCTGGCCAAAACAAGGCAGTGTAATTTAACAGTCTGAAGTGCTGTTGAAACTATATTTTGTAAAACGAAAAAGCGTTTTAAAAATTAAAGTGTTGTAGCAGTTAAGCGTTGTAACTGTTTAACGTGTTATAGCTGTTGATTCATTTGTCATCTTAATTAACGCGTTAAAGCGTCGTCACGATTTCATCAAGAGCTAGACGTGCTTTGGGTTTACCGTGGTTATAGTCTTCGCCGTCTTTGTGGTAGCCGATTGCTAGCGCTACATCAACAACGTGACCGTCTAGTTCGTCAGCAAACTCTTCACTGATCATAGCGGCATCTACGCCTTCCATCGGTGTTGAAGCAATACCAAGACGAGCCAGTGTGTGCATTGTGTTACCTAGTGCGATGTACACCTGAGACTTAGTCCAGTTACCGTTGAAACCTGTTTCGTCTGTGTTCATTTCTGCGAATGCGTAAGCCCCTAAGAACTGCTCGTACATTTCAGCGGGTAGGTGACCAGAGCTTACTTCTGTGTCAGCACGCTTTGCGAATTTCTCTTTAGTGTACTTAGGATCGTGAGCAAACAGGATCGTATGTGACGCTTCTTTCGCATGCGGTTGGTTAAACTGGAACATGTTCTCGAAAGTATTGTGGAAGCGTTGTTTTGCTGCGTCACTCTCAATGATGATGAATTTCCAAGGCTGAGAGTTGATAGAAGAAGCTGACAAACGAAGTGCTTCTTTGATTACTTCCATGTCTTCCGCAGAGATGCGCTTTTCTGCATCGTATTTTTTAGCTGTGTAGCGAGTGTTTAGATCTGAAATGATTGGATGAGTCATGTTGAATCCTAATATCTATCAATAATAAATGTTGTAGGGTTTTATGTTCGGTAACGTCAACAATAAACGGATAACGCATTTAGGCTATATCTCTATAGAAGTCGTTTCTAGAACAGTCAGCCTCTAAAAGGCTGAACGCTTAAATGGCTATCGAACATGCCCCAATAAATCGAGTATCTGCGGTAGCTCAAGTCGATGGGTGTAAGATAATAGAAGATTGGCTTGGGAAAAATAGCGAACACATCAAATCACTATGGTTAATAATGTCCATAATGATTTGATTAGTGTGATCTGGATGTGTGTTGGTTTTCGAAAATCAGCCAGTTAGTACGCTTTGATTCCATATTGGCGTAATAAAGAGGGAAGTACACTGTCGAGGTTTGGGATATCTTCAGGGTTAAGTTCAATCAAGCTAAAACCGTGCTCTTGGTAAACTTTCTTGGTCGCATTTCGTTTGTCTTCTTCTATAGGGCCTGAATCTGTTCCCCAGAATTGAATGTATACCTTGCCGCTTGGCAGGTAGAAATCGCTCATTACTTCTTTTGATATCGGGAGCGGACGTTCATAGGCATGAACCACTCCCGCCATATAAAGCCAGTTATCGATGATCAGCTCTCCCTTTGAACGTACATAATGTCCGTCTAAGGTTCGGTGTTTCGCCTCAAATTTCTGACGAAAGCTAGAAAACGAGACATCGGTAGAGTGGCTTTCAGCATCATGCCCTAGAAATTCGACAACAGACTGCTTCAAACGTTTATTGCGAACCAACGAATCGTGCCATACCACAAATAGGTTTTGAGTCGCTTTATCTTCCCTTTGCTCACCGCCTGCTTTTAAGCCTGTTGAGGTGACATGCCAACCATCTTCTTCACGTGTTATCCAACCAAGCTCGCTGAGCAACAGGTTAATTTTTTTTGCGCTAAGTTGAAAGGCACTGCCTAGTTGAGTTGCCGTTAGCGTTTTTCCAGAGAAAGAATCTAGGTCGATGAGTAGTTTTTCTGGCCAGACAATAAAGACACCAAACTTCTTGTGTTCGACATACTCCCCACCAAAGCTTTCGCCTCGTTCTGTGAGTACCCAACGCTCCTGTGAACGCACGATATAGCCAGCTGTTTTCAAATCACTGAATAGAGCCTTCGCTTCTATCCCTTTTTGTTTGGCTAGTGCTGATGTGGAAATCTTGTCTGGCATAGTCTGTTTCTCAATTAGCAGTAGAACTGCTGATTAATGTTGAGGGGCTGTTGTATAGAATAGGGAAATACAATAACACAACTGTTGATACTAACTGCAGTTCACTGGTCCATGTTTTTAGTGAGTATTCGCTCTCATTTTGAATGTTAAGCAAAATGCGGTCTAACTTGTAATTAAATTACAGCTTTAGGTTTTTTTCTCATCTTGGTGCATATTTATCATTCGTAATACGATGTTCTTTTATACGGCTTATATGGATCTTAGATGCTATATTTTATTAGGTGTGATTTGTGTCACCATTTATTTTTAAGTATTACAAAATAAAGTGTGACGTGTATCTTGTGTTAATGATATTCACTCTCATTAACTTGGCTTTGTAATTTAAATTCATAGTGTTTTTGTGATCCAAGGTGTACTCATTAACCCGAAAGTGTTTTTTGCGTGTGATGGCTGTCACTAAAATTGGGCTGAGGTGCATTTTGAAAATGTTGTGATACATTTTAATCGACTTTTGAGTACACACTTTCGGTCATTTGACCAACCAATACATTACGGGGTTCTACCTATGTTATCACCAGAAGCAAAGATTAAGGTTCAAAACTTTGGTCGTTTCTTATCCAATATGGTAATGCCAAACATCGGCGCATTCATTGCGTGGGGTTTCATTACTGCACTATTCATCCCAACCGGTTGGTGGCCTAACGAAACGTTAGCATCAATGGTTGGCCCTATGATTACATACCTATTGCCACTGTTGATTGGTTACACTGGTGGTAAAATGGTTGGTGGTGACCGCGGTGCGGTAGTGGGTGCCATCACGACAATGGGTGTTATCGTTGGTACTGATATCCCAATGTTCATGGGTGCAATGATTGTAGGTCCACTAGGTGGTATCGCAATTAAGAAGTTCGATGAAGCTGTTCACGGTAAAGTGAAGAGTGGTTTCGAAATGCTAGTGAACAACTTCTCTGCGGGTATCATCGGCATGATCTGTGCGATCATCGCGTTCATCGTGATTGGTCCTGCGGTTAAGATTCTGTCTGGCGGACTTGCTGCTGGCGTAAACGCAATGGTGGAAGCGGGTGCACTACCTCTAGCATCTATCTTTGTTGAACCTGCGAAAATTTTATTCCTAAATAACGCAATCAACCACGGTATCTTCTCTCCACTAGGTATCCAGCAATCTGAAGAGATTGGTCGCTCAATCTTCTTCCTAATCGAAGCAAATCCAGGTCCTGGTTTTGGTCTTCTACTGGCTTACATGGTGTTTGGTAAAGGTAGCGCAAAGCAATCTGCGGCTGGTGCATCTATCATCCACTTTTTAGGTGGTATCCACGAAATTTACTTCCCTTACGTTCTAATGAACCCACGTCTAATTCTTGCGGTAATCGCAGGTGGTATGGCTGGTGTATTCACTAACGTAATGTTCGATTCTGGCCTTATTTCTCCAGCATCACCAGGTTCTATCTTCGCAGTCTTACTGATGACGCCAAAAGGCTCTTACATCGGCGTGATTCTATCGGTTATCGCAGCAACGGCAGTATCGTTTGTTGTAGCGTCAATCCTTCTTAAAACATCAGCGCAAGATGATGAGGAAGATTCACTAGAGAAAGCTTCAGCACAAATGAAAGACATGAAAGCGTCTTCTAAAGGTGCAGCAATGGGGGCAGATATCAACCTAGCTGACGTGAAAGCAGTATACGTAGCGTGTGATGCGGGTATGGGTTCAAGTGCAATGGGTGCAGGTCTACTTCGTAAGAAAGTTGAGGCAGCGGGCCTAAATATCACGGTAACTAACTACGCAATCAACAACTTACCAGCTGATTCACAAATTGTTATTACGCATAAAGATTTAACAGACCGTGCACGTAAAACCATTCCTGGTGCAATGCACATGTCTCTGAACAATTTCTTAGATGGCGCAGTATACGACAACCTAGTAGCAGAACTTGTTGAAGCACAAAGTGGTGAAGCGAAGGTAGAAGATCCGGCTCCTACGGCAGCACCAGCTCAAGAAGGCAACAAGCTTGCACTGACTAATGACAGCATCTTCCTTGGCCTTAAAGCGACTCAGAAAGAAGACGCAATCAAGTTTGCTGGCGAACAATTAGTAAAACTTGGCAACGTATCACCAGAATATGTAGACGGCATGTTTGCTCGTGAAGAGCTTGTGTCTACTTACCTAGGTGAGTCTATCGCAGTACCACACGGCACAATCGAAGCGAAACAGTACGTACAAAAAACCGGCATTGTTTTCTGTCAGTACCCTCAAGGTATTCAATGGGGCGAAGATGAAGATGATATCGCGAAGATGGTTATCGGTATTGCCGCACAAGGCGATGAGCACAACATGGTGCTGATGGCTATTACCAATTCACTCGATGATGAAGACGCTGTGGAATGCCTACAGAACACAACAAACCCTGCTGATGTTCTACGTATTCTCAACGGAAACTAACAAGCTCTAGTCAAGCTCCTGAGTGAAGGAGGCCAGTATCCCCCTACTGGCCTCATTTCCGGTCTCAATCTTTATCTGTAGATAAAGGTTCGATCTGAATAGGTCACTGCTTAATGCCTAGGACGTGATTGAAAGCGGCATGTGTTTGAGTGGTTAGCTATTTAGATTCAAATAATTATAAGGTCAAAATTATGAAAGCGTTACATTTTGGTGCAGGTAATATCGGTCGTGGTTTCATTGGTAAGCTTCTTTCTGATGCTGGTATGAAGGTTACGTTTGCTGACGTAAATGAAACGGTTGTAAATGCGTTAATTGAACGCCAAGAATACCCAGTTAAGATTGTTGGCGAAGAGTGTGTTGTCGAAGTTGTTAAGAACGTGTCAGCAGTAAACTCAGCGACAAGCGCAGTAGTAGATTGCATTGCTGAGTCTGATCTTGTGACGACAGCAGTGGGCCCTACGGTTCTTAAAATCATCTCTAAGTCTATCGCTCAAGGCATTGAAAAGCGTGCAGCTGCAAACAACACTGCGCCAATGAACATCATCGCGGCAGAGAACATGGTTCGCGGTACTAGCCAATTAAAAGCAGCCGTGTTAGATCACCTTTCTGATGAAATGAAAGCGTTCACTGAAGAGCACATTGGCTTTGTTGATTCAGCGGTTGACCGTATTGTTCCACCGGCAGAAGCGGGCGAAACAGACCCTCTAGCGGTAACGGTTGAAACGTTCAGCGAGTGGATCGTAGACCAAACACAATTCAAAGGTGAGATTCCAAATATCCCAGGTATGGAATGCACTGACAACCTAATGGCTTTCGTTGAGCGTAAACTGTTCACGCTAAACACAGGTCACTTAGTAACGGCATACCTTGGTGTGCTTGCCGGTCATGAGACTATTAAAGATTCTATCGAAGACGACGTAATCCGCGCTGAAGTAACAGCGACGATGGAAGAGAGTGGTGCGGTTCTGATTAAGCGTTACGGCTTTGATCCAGAAGCACACGCTGCCTACATCCAAAAGATTCTAGGTCGTTTTGCTAACCCGTTCCTACGTGATGAAGTAGACCGCGTTGGTCGTCAGCCAATTCGTAAACTGAGCCCGCAAGACCGCCTAGTTAAGCCTCTAAACGGTACATTAGAGTACGGCCTACCGAATGCTCACCTAGTAAAAGCAATCGCTGCTGCGTTCCATTACAAGAACGAAGACGACCCTCAAGCGGTTGAACTTCAAGCAATGTTCGCAGAAAAAGGCTTTGCTGAGACATTAGCGCATTATTCTGAGCTGAATAGTGACTCAGAAGTTGTTAAACTAGCGGAAGAAGCTTATCTAGCATTGAAATGATAAACCATCAAAGTGCCACACCAGTGGCACTTTATTCTTTTAGAGCAACCATGCCCATACATACAACACACGAATCAGATTTACTTGAAGAACTAGCCGAATCAGCTAATGCTGCGGAGTGCCTGTTGTGCGCCTACGATGTCTTAGAAGACATGCTGGACGCTTTGTTGAAAAGTATCTTCTATAAAGATGACTACGCAGTAAAATTTGTTGTTGACCCTCTCCTTACCACTGATGGCCCTTTAGGCGAAATTCTTGTTCGAACAAAACTATTGTTAGGGCTAGGCGTGATCAGTAAAGAGGTGTATGACGATATTGAAGTTTTCGTTACTCTAAAAGAGTGGGTAAATATTCAAGAAGGTCAGGTAAATTTCTGGGACCAAGATGTCGTTTTTGAACTTAATCGTATCAATGCTATTCAAAAAATGATGCCAATCGACTATGACCCGGAGTTGGTCGAAGGCATGTCTGATGATATGAAGCGGATGTTTTTAGAGCGTCACTTTCAAAAAGTGCGCTCTACGATAGTGCTAGCGGTTAATGATATACATCAGCAGTTAGCGAAAGAGAATGTGCTGACCTCTTAAGCTATCTCTAGGTAGTGAAAGTAAGCTCGGTGCTATTTATGATCTACTTTTGTCAACCACAGATCACACTGATCGATGAGCTCTTGCAAAAATTGTGTTGGGTTCGCAAGTTTCTCATTTCCTTTTACACTTGTTGTCGTTACCTGCCAAAAACTCAGTGAGACTAGGTTTCTTTTGTATAGGAACTCATTTAACTCTGCTGATGAAAGCGCAAGGGTCTCCCCAAACACATCATATAACTGTTGTATAACTGGCTTTAGCTCTGTGATAGTGCCTTTCAGAAACTGCTCTGAAGTCAGGTTTTCAATGGCTTGGGTATCACTAGAACTGTTTTGTTTACAAAGTGCTCTAATCGACTGGTAGAGTGAGTTTTCCAATCTTTGTACTGAAAGCAGAGCTTTTCCAAGTAGAGATAGTTGTTCATTGCTTAGGTTAGTTGTGTCTGTCATTTAAGTCAGTTCCTAATAAATTGAAGTCTGTTTTACCTGAATTTTGAGCTAGCTTGTTCGGGCGTATAGGTGTCTGCATTGAAAATAATATAGTCACCGCTTATCAATTTTTCACATTGAATTTGTCCTTTAAAGCCAATGCTGCACAGTTTTTTTAGCAAGTGTGGCTTGGCGTTATCGTAGACAATATTTAAAAAAGGAAGGTGGTTAGAGTGAACTACGTTATGTAGATTAAACTCTTCTAATGCCTCTGAGAGGTGATCACTGTCAGTCAGTTCGATGACCTCGACAATTTCATTCAACAACATGTCTATTTCCATATTTTTTAGTTGATAGCGATTGTGACATAAAAAAAAAACCACTTCCGATAGAAGAAGTGGTTTTAATTCTACAATCAAGATCTACATCAAATTATAGGTCTTGAATGTTCTCAGCTTCTAGCTCTTGGAAGTAGCGAAGAGTCTTAACTTTTAGCTCTTGTTGAGCTGGCTCATCAGCAACGATGATAGCTTTACGGTGCATCTGTAGAGCGGTAACAGTCCACATGTGGTTTACAGAACCTTCGATAGCCATTTGAAGCGCTTGCGCTTTGTTGTGGCCTAGAGAAAGGATCATTACTTCTTCAGAATCTAGAAGAGTAGCAACACCGATAGTTAGTGCGTATTTAGGAACTTGGTTGATGTCGCCATCGAAGAAACGAGAGTTCGCGATACGAGTGTCTTCAGTCAACGTTTTGATACGAGTGCGTGAAGATAGAGAAGAACCTGGCTCATTGAATGCGATGTGACCGTCGATGCCTACGCCGCCCATGAACAGGTTGATTTTTCCGTATGAACGGATTTTCTCTTCGTATGCTGCACAGTGAGCATCGATGTCTTCAGCTTTGCCGTCTAGCAGGTTGATGTTTTCTGCTTGGATATCAACGTGGTTGAAAAAGTTCTCGTGCATGAATGTGCGGTAAGACTCTGGGTGGTTAGGGTCGATACCAACGTACTCATCCATGTTGAATGTTACAACGTGCTTGAAGCTTACTTCGCCAGCTTTGTAAAGTTCAATTAGCTCAGCGTAAGTAGTTAGAGGTGTGCTACCAGTAGGAAGACCTAGTACAAATGGACGCTCAGCAGTTGGAGCGAATTTGTTGATCGAATCTGCGATATGACGAGCAGCCCATTTACCTACTTTTGCTTTGTTGCTTAATGGAATAAGTCTCATTGATTTTGCCCCTAGAAATTAAATATTATAGTGTTCTGAAACATTAATTCGCATTATAAAATAAGTTATCAGATTCCGCTATTGTTTTAGGTCAAGTTTTTGCCTTTTTGATCATATCTGTGATTGGAATTCTCAAAATTGCACAATTATTGTATGGATATTTGGTGGCGTTAAACAAGATTAATACGTTTGTCATATATCGTCGGATGGATTTGATTCAGGGGCTGAAGGATCAACAAACTTTATTGGATGAAGGGTAAGGGGGCAATGAAAATACGATCAAAGTATGGTGGCTATGTGGCACTGCCGTACAAAAAATAAGGAAGTTTCGCCGACAGGCGTGAATTATCATTGGGTATATTTAAGAATAGTGATTATTCAAAGGTATCACTATGAATTGTATATAAATATTGGTAAAACTGGACAGGTTGGCTAAACTTATTAATTACGAAGAAGATGCGAGTTTATTTTAAGTTCCCGCTAATCCGAGATGAACCCAAAAAAAGCTCAAAGTGATGAGGTATCACTTTGAGCTGTTTTACTAATCTTCTAACACTAACTCTCTTTCGTATTCTTCCCGAGAAACTTCGCTGCGTTTGCAGCCGTTTAGGGTATGAAAGCGACGGCGTCCACGAGCCAGTTGAATGTACTTCAACCAAACACGCTCTAACTTGGACTTCGCCTTATGAGGGTGAGACAACACTTTGATGAAGTGTTTTTCTTCTGAGTTGCTTGGCGAAAGTTCGCCAGTCTCAAGTGCAAGCATAGTGTCACCAAACAAGGTTAGGATTTCCTCTTCTGAAAGAGTAAAATCACCCGACTTAGCAAACCCTCGTGGGAATTTAATGGTGTCATAAAAACGTTTTTTTCCGTGTCGGAATTCGGTCTCAGACATATCAGCCTCAGTAATGTGGTTAGATAGAAATTAGTGTTTATTGCTCACGCGAAAATATTGTTAAAAGGCTAAAATAGGAAACAAAACGTTTTTGCCTTTACGATAAACAATCCTAGATCGGCTAGTTAGCAGATTTATTACAGAGATGTATTTTTGATGGATGTGAAAGTATTTAGAACCTTTCTTGAGGTTGCAAGGGTGCGCCACTTTGGGCGTGCAGCTGAAAACTTGTATTTAACACAAGCAGCGGTGAGTGCGCGGATCAAACAGCTTGAAGGCTATTTTGATACTCAGCTCTTCATTCGTGACCGCAATAACATCAAGCTTACCTCTTCCGGTGAGCGTTTGATTGGTTATGCTGAAGTGATGGTATCCACCTTACAACAAGCCAAATTTGAGCTGTCGTTAGAAAGTGGAAAAGCGTTGCAGTTAACACTGGGTGGCACACCGAATATCTGGGATGCGTATCTACAAAACTGCTTAAGTGTGGTGACCGACTCTTTCGGTGGCTACGGCTTTATGGCCGAGGTGATGGGGCGCGAGCAACTGAACCGTAATTTGTTAGAACGAACCTTAGATATGGCTTTCGCTTTTGATCAGATCAAAGCGGAAGAGCTGAACTGTAAAAAAGTCGCTGATTTGGTTTTGGTGTTGGTATCAACACAACAAGATGATCTGGAATCTGTATTCCAACATAAATACGTTTATGTCGATTGGGGAACGCGCTTCGGTTCTGAACATGCCGAGCGTCACCCAAAAGTGCCCGCGCCGTATTTACGTACCTCTACTGCACGTATTGCGCTCGATTTTATTTTAGAGAAAGGTGGCAGTGCGTATTTACCTGTTTCTATGGTTGAACCTTTTATCGAGTCGGGTCAATTGCACAAGGTCAAAGGGGTTGAAGACTGGTATCGCCCAATTTACCTGAGCTACCGTAAAAGCAGTACTTCGGTTGATGCGATCATTCAGGTTGAGAAGTTGGTTAATGAAATTGACCCATCGACTGCCTACACGTTGCAACAAGCCGCTGAACAAACACCAGAGTAACAGCTGTTTCTGTAACCAATATGCTTTGTTGATTAAATAAAAATGGCTCCTAACTAGTTATATAGTTGGGAGCCATTTTTGTTTTTACACCAGAAATGTATTTCTTTTCGTAACTAGAGATCGTTTCTAATTCCATAAATATCGTTTAAGCCTGGTATGCGTAACCTTTTTTAAAAGCCCTATCACTTCAAAGCACTATTCTTCGAAAATTCTAGAGATTCATTAGATTCTCGATAGACTCTTCAAGAGAGTGTGACATGTAAGAATGGATTTGATTGCCATCCGTTGCGTCAATCTCAATCTTAGAAATCCCCTTATCCGCTTCGTCTTCAAGAAAGCTGAGAGACTGCTCGACTGATTGACTGGTGAGAACCTGTTGGTTTGATAAAACAATACGACACGTGTGAAGAACCATAGCCTTTTCCTTTTTATATTCGACAGGTCTCTGCATCTTAGTGTGCTGAGTACCTATCGTTGACGTTGTGAGAAGAGTTTCTTCTCAAGGTTAAATTTAGTCGAATTGCGTAAAAAGAAAACCCTTTTTTGTGATTTATCTAACCTTCAGTTCCGAAAATGGCTAGCGACAATGACAGTTCACGGTAAACTTTTAGGTATCGGAGTAAAAATTATGGCAAATGGGAAGAGCACAGCATGTCGAGAAATATTCATCACAACAGTACGTTAACGAGTGAGCAGTGTCATTTAGCTCGATACGCGCGAGATGCTCGCTTTGATGGGATGTTTTTTACGGCGGTAAAAACAACCGGAATTTTTTGTCGTCCGATTTGCCCAGCAAGCCCGCCCAAAGAAGAAAATGTCGAGTATTTTTCTCATCAAGCTCAGGCTTTGAAAGCGGGTTATCGCCCTTGTTTACGTTGTCGTCCAGACAGCGCGCCTTTTTCTCCTGCGTGGAAAGGGGTTGAAACCACTTTCTTACGTGCGATGCAGTTGATTGATAATGGTGCGCTGAACTCAGGGTCAATCGTCGACCTTGCCACTCGATTAGGTATTTCAGACCGATATTTACGAACCTTATTCGATAATTACATCGGCGTGTCACCAAAGCAATATAGCCTTTATAGCCAATTGATGTTTGCCAAGCAGTTGCTGCACACCAGTAGCATGAGCATTACCGATGTTGGCTTTGCGAGTGGTTTTAATAGCACGCGTCGTTTCAATGATGCTTTTCTAAAGGAGCTGCAGCTCTCGCCAAGCCAAATTCGGCGAACAAAGCTCAGTGATAATCTGCGCAATCATATTCAGCTAGGCTTTCACGGACCATTGGACTGGAAGCATTTGCTGGATTTCTATCGACGAAGAATGATTGAAGGCGTAGAGGACGTTGGCGAAGATTATTATAAGCGCACGGTAAATGTGAACGGCTCAAAGGGTTGGTTCAAGGCGACTTTAGCCAAAGAAAACCGCTTGGATATTGAATTTGAGTTGGACGATATAAGTCAATTAAGAAGCTTGATTGCTAACATTCGACGCATATTCGACCTTGATGTCGATATTGCCCAGGTCGAGGCATTTTTTACAACCATTGACCCTAACTTGGTGGCCAAGAGTGGCATCCGCATACCTGGTGTGTGGAGCGCTTGGGAAGCTGGGGTAAGAGCGATTCTCGGGCAGCAAGTCTCGGTAACAGCGGCCATTGGTCAGCTTAACTTGTTGGTGCGAGAGCTCTCTGGTTCATATCAGGTTTCTGATTTACAAGAGCAGGCTAATTCACAAGAGTGCTCTGACTTACAACAAATAGCTGATGCATCAGAGAAAGCGTATTTCCCTACACCTAAACAAATAGCTGATGCTGATGTGAGCTTTCTAAGGATGCCGGGAAGTCGTAAGGAAACCTTAAAGCGTTTTTCCCAATACATGGTCGACAACGAATCCGAGCATCCTTCTAAGTGGATTGACCTCAAAGGCATTGGGCCTTGGACGATCCAATATGCGCTGCTGCGCGGGCTCAGTGAACCTAACCATTTGCTAGTAGGCGATTTGGTGGTGAAGAAGTTCATTGAGCATCGCCCTGCTATTAATGCAGAGAGCGTTTCACCTTGGGGAAGCTACGCCACATTCCATTGTTGGAATAAATCTTAATCGGAATACCAAGCTAGGAGATATCATGGCTAACCGTTTTACTTACTACGAGAGCCCTCTGGGCACCGTGACGTTACAGGCGAACGATGAAGGGCTACTCGGCCTTTGGTTTGAAACTCACACGACCAAGCCTGAACAGTTAGGTGTTCAAGATGATAGCTTTCCGATCTTCGCGTTGGCTATCAAACAGCTCAATCGTTATTTTGCTGGAGAAGCTATCCAGTTTTCTGTGCCGATCGCAGCCAAGGGCACTCCGTTTCAGCAGTCGGTTTGGCAGGCTCTTACTGCCATTCCTTATGGAGAAACATGGAGCTATGCACAATTGGCCGATGCAATTGGTAACCCAAAAGCGGTGCGTGCAGTGGGTTTGGCGAATGGCAAAAATCCGGTGTCTGTGATTGTGCCGTGTCATCGTGTGATAGGTAAAAATGGAAAGCTGACGGGTTATGCGGGTGGCGTAGAACGTAAACAACGCTTGTTAGTGATTGAGGGAAGAAAACAAACTTAGAAAGCTACTTAGCTAGCGACTTGAAACTCTGTTCTGTCGGTTAAGGTTGAAGGTTTGTACGACTCAGGAGGAATATTAAGAGGCCTCAAGCGTGATTCTGCAATAAAAACGTGACTTTGCAATAAATTCGCTACTTTCTGGAAAATAATGATTTGGTTGCATATTATTTAGCCATGTTTTTTAGGCAAGGATGCCCAAATGAATAACCATCATTTTCTGATAATAGCTTTCACTAGTGTGTTATTGCTGACCGGTTGTTTAACTGATACTAGTCGCCCCTTTGAAGTACCGCAGCTTGTTTTGTTCAAAGGGATGTATGAGAACGCGGACGATAACAGCTATCTACTTTTTGAGTCAGGACAAATGACCTATCAAACAATCGGTAACACGGTCACTAGAACTTATCGTATTGAAAATGATTTGATTAACATCGAGTTGAATTCAGGAAATAGCCGAGTGGATTCTGGGTTGATGATGCGAATTCAACAAGAAGGAGCGGTGTTAACTTGTAACCAGTGTCCAGCTGTGCAGTTAAGCAACGTCTGGACACGCGTTGATACGCCTTTAGTTGATATGCCTTAGACTAGAACATATCACCGTTCAGCCATAGGTGAGCGGCGATACTGACCCCATAACCAATCATGATTACTGGCATCCATTTCAAATGGCCAAAGAAGGTGTACTTACCATGTGCTGCCCCCATTAATGCCACACCAGCGGCACTACCAATAGACAATAAGCTGCCGCCAACGCCTGCGGTTAGGGTGATCAGTAGCCAGTTGCCCATCGACATTTGTGGCTCCATGGATAACACCGCAAACATGACCGGAATGTTATCGACAATAGCCGATAAGATCCCCACCATGACGTTGGCCCAAATTGGATCCCACTGGCTATACATCACGCCCGAAGCTAATTCCAAGTAACCAAGTAGACTCAAGCCACCGACACACATTACCACGCCGTAGAAGAACAAAAGCGTGTCCCATTCGGCATGAGAAACTCTTCGAAATACATCGAACGGCACAACAGAACCGAGTCGCTTCAGGGCGCCTTCATCGTTATTGGCGATCGCCACTGCCTTTTTCTTGGCGAGTGAGTTGGGCAAAGTCTTGCGTAAGTAATAGCCAAAGAACTGCAGATAGGCGAGCCCCATCATCATACCCATTACTGGAGGGAAGTGGAGTACGGCATGGAAAGCAACAGCGGTCGCTATTGTCATAATAAACAAGAATACGATACGCCTCGCACCACGTTTTAATTCAACGTGTTGATGGACTGTGTCGGGCTGAGTGGTGGGTACAAAGTAAGACATGATCAACGCAGGGACGAGGTAATTCATCACCGAAGGAATAAACAAAGGAATGAACTCACTAAAACTCACATAACCAGCCTGCCACACCATGAGCGTTGTGATGTCTCCGAATGGACTGAATGCACCGCCAGCATTGGCGGCTATCACGATATTCACGCAGGCTAGGTTGACGAATTTAGGATTAGAACCTGCCACTTTAAGAACCACAGCGCACATCAATAGAGCTGTCGTGAGGTTGTCTGCGATCGGTGAGATAAAGAAGGCCAGAATACCGGTTATCCAGAACAAAGAGCGAAAGTTAAAGCCTTTGCCTACCATCCACGCTTGCAGCGCATCAAACAGTCTCCTCTCTTCCATGGCGCTAATGTATGTCATGGCGACGAGTAGAAAGAGTAATAGCTCGGCATATTCCAGCAGGTTGTGTTCGAGCGCTTGTTTGGCGACTTCAACAAGGTTGTGTTCTTGGTAGGTAAAACCAATGATTATCCAGATTAGGCCCGCTGCAAGTAGAACTGGCTTGGATTTTCGGAGTTTTAGGTATTCTTCCATCATCACCACGATGTAGGCGACAACGAAAATGGTCAGCGATAGGTAGCCAGCAAATGAACTGGTTAGTTTGAGCGGCTCTCCCAACTGAGAAGTGGCAGCGCCTACTACCGTAGAAAAAAATAATAAAGAGAGAACAGCAGAAAGCTGGATACCTAACATGGATTACGCTCCGAAGTTAATAAGTTATTAACACGGGTAAAAGCGTAGACCTAAATAACCCTGTTCAGTGTGATAGATATCTTAATAATTCAATAGATTATATAGAAAACAGTAGATTGGGTGAAAACGTGAGATCACGATGAAAGATTTTTTTGAACTTTCTATTCGAAGCCTGATTATTGTGGCGATTATTGTGGCGATTATGTGCGTTTTTGATTGCGGTGTTGAAGCTAGGTTTGTTTAGTTTTGTATGAGAAATATTCTAATTTTTTAGCGTATACCTCTACTTTAAAATTTGAATCACAGTTTTATATGTTGCTTTGGTTCTTTTATTTAAACCGATGCACTATTTGATTTTGGTCATTAACCTTTTGCTCATTAGTTTGCACTATCTATATGTGTTCTGTTCCACATAAACGAGATGTATAGAGGTCCTTATGACTAATCCAACCAAAACCGATCGTAAAGTCACGATCGGCAGCTATATCGCACTCGCGTTCGCGATTGTGTTCTTTTCAGGCTTAATGCAGTCCAATGAATGGTATGGAGTGCTCGATTTTACGACGCTCAACGGTTCATTTGGTAAGGTCGCTTACGATGTGAGTGAGTCGGCTGATGGTATCCAAGCGGCAACGACGTCACTGCGTGGTAAAGGCGGTAGTGGTGCGCGCGACGGTTTCATTTTTGCATTGACACTTATTCCGACCGTGATGTTTGCACTGGGTATGATCAACGTACTTGAGCACTACGGTGCACTGGACGCGGCTCGTAAACTACTAACTCCACTACTTCGTCCTTTAATGGGCATTCCGGGCAACTCAGGCTTGGCACTGATTGCTTCTCTGCAAAGTACCGATGCGGGTGCTGCGATGACACGTCAGCTCAAAGATGAAGGGCATTTGACTAAGCGTGAAACCGATGTGTTCACCATGTTCCAGTTTACTGCGGGTGCGGCGATCGTTAATTTTTTCTCTTCAGGTGCGGTGTTGTTCACTCTAACGGCGATGGATGGTTCTTTGGCAGTGACATCGTCAATAGGTCTTGCTGTTGCGGTGATGTTTATCTTCAAGTTTGTTGGTGCGAACTTATTCCGCCTTTACCTCAATATTACTGAAGGTAAAGAAGACAAAACAAAATCAGACAAAGAACAAAAACTGGAAGAGGAAGTAGCATAATGAGCGAAGTTAAAGCAAAGAAACCAATGGTTACTGATATTTTCGTTGAAGGTGCTAAGAAAGGCTGGGTTATTGCGACAACCTCTACAGTACCTAATGTTCTGATGGCGTTTGTGATTATTAAGGCGTTGCAGATTACTGGTGCACTGGATCTGATGGGTAGTGTGTTTGCACCTATCATGGCGGTATTTGGTTTACCGGGCGAAGCGGCAGCAGTATTGATTGGCGCGTGGATGTCGATGGGTGGTGCAGTCGGTGTGGTTATCACGCTATTTGACCAAGGCATTCTGAACGGCAACCATATTGCTATCTTGGCGCCAGCTATCTACTTGATGGGTTCTCAGGTGCAATATATGGGACGCATCATGGGACCAATTGGTACTGAAGGTCGTTATATCCCTGTGATGATCGCGATTTCAGTATTGAATGCGTTTGGTGCTATGTTTTTGATGAACATTATTTTGTAACGTGGCTTTGAACGGTTAGCTACTATTTGAACGGTTAGCTACTATTTGAACGATCAGTTACTAATAGCTTTTCGATGTTGAAAAAAGAAACCCCGTTTGGCTTTCACCAAACGGGGTTTATTCTTTTTCGTAGCCATCCTGCTACTGACGTTGTTACTTATTTTTTAATAAGGTCACGTATGCTCCTTGCATCGTTCCTTGATTTGGCTAAATCCTTTAACCTATCCAATCCATCGCCTTCCTAGCGGTGTCCATGCTAACTCATCATCCTGACAAGTGACTCTATCCTAGAGTAAAACTTCCTTGCTGATCACTCATCCTAAGCCATCAAATCTTCATCCTGAAGATACCTAATCCGTTAGGCTTTTTCCTGTTCCTGCCAACTCCCTGTCGACATGAGTATTAAACACTTTGGAGGCTTTATTCGCAATTAGCCTTAGGAAATAAATATCCTCGCTAACTAAAATAAATATGCGTGGATTCATATAAAACAAGGGGTTGGGTTTGTAATTTTTCTTTTTTCTGCGAAGCTTGACTGTGATCTCTTACGTTCGGTGTGAGAGATCTCTTACAAATGTTCGGGCGCGAATATCATTCGTTGTCGAACTCATCCGTCGATAGGTGAGCGAAATACGCTCAACAAACTCAAAGTAATAGGAAAATATAATGGTTACAGCACTTTACGCAGCCTTGCTGACGGTCGTAATGATTTGGTTGGCGATAGAAGTCATTAAGCAAAGACGAATCAATCTGGTTGCTCATGCAGATGGCGGTGTTGAGTCGCTACAGATAGCACGCTCCGCACAAAGTAATGCAATGGATTACATCCCAATTACGGTTATTTTGATGGGCTTTTTGGAGATGAATGGTGCCAGTGTGTGGCTTATTCATGCCATTGGTGTTGCATTTATTCTGGGGCGTGTGATTCATGCAAAAGGTATTCTGGCAAAAAACTTAAAGGGTAGAAAAGTGGGCATGGTGTTAACGCTTATCTGCATGATCTCTTTGATTGTCCTAAACTTAGCTTACCTACCTTTTGATAAAATGTTCTAGGGAGCATTATGGCATTGCACCTTCCCCCTGCTTGGGCGATTGTCCTTGCGGGGTTAATACTCAACATCATGGCTATTGTCATGTCGAGCTTGGTGCTCGACAAAATTGAAGCGGAAAAATCGGAATACAACGATCGTAAATACGGTAATGTGTACTCAATACAACTGGCCTGGAATACGATCGAAACCTTAGAGCGCAAGCGTGAAGCCATTCTGATCCACCTAGATAAACCCTCAACAGAAACCGCTCAACCTGCCACCATCCTCGATGAAGCGCTGCGCGGCCAACTCCGGAGTTGGGTGAGTGAGGAGGTGCCAGCCATCTCGTTGGCTAATTTACCCAAGCTTATGATGCTGATAAACAGTGCTCAAGAAGCCCAACGAGCACGAATTGATGACTACTATTTGGATAATCTGACCTTGGTTGAATTAATCCAAAGGCTCGATGAAAAAATGGCTTTCTACAAGAATATTGCCCTGTTTCTTCAGGTGTTTGGTTTAGCACTTATCTTAGCTCGCGACCTCGCTAGAAGGCCTTAGTATCTATTTATCTACCACTTACTTAGCTACCTAGTTATCTACCCATCGACTGGTATCGCTAGCGAGACTCACTTGGCAGGTTAGGGTGCTGCTGGCCTTGGTACTTCTGTAATTGTTCTTTTAGCCCTTTAAACGTGCTCAGTGCACTATCAATCGATAATTTGTTCATTAACCAATTTGGCAGGATGCCACCTGCGTTCGCGTAAGCGGTATAGGTGATATAGGTATTACCATTGGTGAGCGGTTGCAGAGTCCATAAGGCATCTACATCATAAATTCGAATGTACCCCGACTCTTTCGCCAAATAATCAGACGCATCCTTGATCGACAAGACAAACTGCCCATCCTCGACGCTGTATTTTGAGTAGGTCACCATATCGCGGTCTCTGGCAGGCCAAGGCGCTTTGAACTGGGTATAGACGATATTTTCATCCTCAGATATCTGCATCAAAACACGACTTTCCGATACGTTATCTATCCAGTTTGGCACGTTCGCGCTGTCTTCCAATAACAGCAAAAAACCAGAATAAGTGGTGGGCGTTTGCATTTGTGCTCGTATTTCTACCAAGCCTTCAGTGTGAGGTCTCTTATCAATGATGATGCCATCTTCACTTTTCACGAACTGCCATGGAGCAGCGTAAGTCAGTGTTGATAAAGCATAGAGTCCGATTGCTAAAATCCTAGGTAATATCATTATTCTTCCATGAAAAGAAAAGCTTATCTTTAGGAGTATAGAATAAAAATGGTTTTGATTCGTGCTGAAATCGCACTGATTTCTCTCTGATTTGAGCGTTACATCGCTGTTTATCTTGGTGTTATCAATAATTGGCTGCTTATTTGTATTTGAGCCGTGAAAATAAAAACGGAAGCGTTCGGTCGCTTCCGTTTTGTTAGTGGGCAATGGATAAACGTTGAAGGCTAGAACCTAGAACTTAAAGCTTGTAGGCATCCACGGTTTTTATAGTGGTCCAATTGCTGTTGGCGTCTTGGATGAATTCTTGCGTATTCTCCAGCCAACGCTTTTGAACTGACTTATCTAAGTTCAAGTACAGCTTCCCACCTTCTACTTTCCAAGCTAGTGGGTCCGTTTCAAATTTCTTACCCATTGCCACACCAAAGGCACAATAGCCACCATATTGAGGTGCATAAGCCGATGGGTTAGATCGGAATTCATCTCGGTTTTCACTGCTCACAAAGTTATAAATCGCATTCTTATAAGTCGCTGTGAATTCAGATGTGCCTTTAACTGGCCCCTCATTGGCAAAGTAAGCGACAGGGTCATAACCTTTAATGGCGAGGTCATTGTTGTCGACACTCATATCAAGGTCTGCTGCCATTAACGAAAAGCTGGTTCCTAGTAACGCGGCCAATAGAGTGATTTTTTGACTGGTCGATTTCATGTGTGACATATCAAGTTCCTTGTCAGTGTTGGTTATTTTGTTTGAAGTAATTTAGCCCACTTGTCCGGTCTATAAAGGGACAAAAGAACTAAAAACTAAGCGAATCGTTCGGAGAGTGCATGGATCTGCTGTCACAATTAATGGAACACTTCTCGATACGCACTGGCGTTTTCTATTCTGGAAACCTGTGTGGGGTGTCGTCATTTAACGCGCAACAAGGCAAAGAAGGGCACCTTCACGTATTGAGAGCGGGCGAGTTGACCTTATCTGGTGCTCATATGGAATGCAGGCAGCTTTCTCAGCCCTGTATTATTTATCTGCCGAATAGCACACCACATGTAATTGAAGGTGTGGGAGAAGGTGCTGAGCTTGTGTGTGCGAACGTGGAGTATCGTTCAGGGCAGATGAATCCTTTATTATCGGCTCTGCCCGACATGATAGTGATTCCGTTTGAAGATGCACCGAACTTAATGCCTGTGATTGAGGTGCTGTTTCGAGAGTCGGGGCAAGCATTTTCAGGACAACAATCGTCAGGGCAGCAATACCTAATGGACAAGTTGAGTGATGCGTTGATGGCGTTGATTTTTCGTCATCTCATTGAACAGCAAAAAATCGATAGCGGCGTTTTCTCTGCTCTTGCACACCCAAGGCTTGCTGCTGTGGTGACGGCTATTCACCGGTTGCCTGCTCGTCACTTTTCGGTTGCAGAAATGGCGTCATTGGCCGCGATGTCTCGAACTCAGTTTATAGAAGCGTTCAAGCGTGAGGTGGGTGAAACGCCGGGAGATTACGTGCAAAAGTGGCGTGTGTCCGTTGCTCAATCTCTGTTACTGCAAAATAAGCCCATCAACTGGGTTGCCGATGAAGTCGGTTACAACAGTTATTCAGGTTTCTCACGCGCATTTCAGCATGTATCGGGTGTGTCGCCACGTCAGTGGTTAAAAGAGAGTAACGCATAAGAGGGAAAGGGATCTTGAAGTTTAAAGTTGCCAGTGAAAGCGAGTTAGTGCTTTCACTGGCAAGGCGAACCTCATTGCAGAAAAGAATGTTACATCGGGGCAAATTACAGACTGAGGGGGGTCACTAGGCCTGTAATACGTCGTTGGCTAGATGAGCACTAACGAAGTAACCAGTGGCGCAGTGGCGTTTTTTCTATACCAGCGATCAATATAAAGCTCAGGGTAAAGGTGCCGAAGAACACGGTGATGTCTTTAGCTAGCTCAGTGATGCCCAATACTCCGCAGACATTGAACAGCAAAATAATGATCAGCAGATGGCAAACGTAAATACCCAGCATACGATTCGAGATAGCGCGAAGCCATGCGTAATCGCCGATGTTTGGATTAGCTAAAAGCCACATGAGCACACCAATCCCCCACAAAGCTGTACCAAATAAGAAATCGTGAATATTAAAGGCGATATCAAATTGGGTTAGCCATGCCGCTTCGGCAAAGTGGATGACTATGCCTAACGCCAATAACCCTAATGCTTTGGCTGGGGACACTTTCCATTGATGCTGACGAATGAGGAAACCTAAGGTCACCATTAACGTGCTGAAGAACGGACCGTTGCGTGTGAAGAAAGGGGCACTAAGGTCGGTTAAGCTCGTGTAGCTGCCCGCCAATACACCATAGACGTAAAGCAGAATGGCCACCGGCAGTAGAAGCTTATCGAGCTTCATCTCTACCATCAAGGCGATGATCAAAACCGCGCACACAAGGGCGGGAATGAACCATAAATGTACCAACCCACCCTCTAAGAAAGAGTTGAGTGGGGTATTCATTAAGAAATCCCAATAGCCTTCACGTTCACCGAGATAGCCAAATTCTTCTACTTTCGCGAGATTGAATGGCATCACTAAGCAAATGATGCTCCATGCCAACCAAACTTTGAGTAGTGGTTTGGAGTAGTTGGTGAAGGTTGTCCAAGGCGATGCTGTGAGCTTAGGTTGGATCAGATAGCCTGAAATAAGGAAGAACAGAGGCACGGCAAAACGAGCGGTTTGGTTGAGCACATAACCAACCCATGGCACTTCATCTATTTGCCAATAAGTGAGTGCCATTTGGCCGTGCAAACCAATGATCGCCAAGATAGCAATCACTCTGCCTAACTCGATACTGGCGATGTGTTGTGAAGGCGTATGTTGAACGGAAGACATATCAGATCTCTCAGTAAAATTTTTACGAAATCTAGCAGCCTTTATGCCCAACCAGTTAGTCCTAAATCAAGGCTTATGACCTTTGTTTCAAGGCTTGTGTCGGTTTTTTGAAGCCTGTCGCAGCTATATTAAATCCATTGCAGTGAGTGCAAATATACCTAGTGTACAAGTGATAAGAGAAACAACAGTAGTAAGAGCGATGATGTTAGCCGCGAGTGTTGAGTTTCCTCCCATCGCACGCGCCATAACATAGCTTGCCGCTGCCGTTGGTGCTGCGCTCATCAAGAAGATAAGTCCGAGATCGAGCCCTTCAAACCCTAAGTACCAGCCAGCCAGTGTAGTCAGTAAAGGTGAGGCGATTAACTTGTAACTAGAGGCGAACCACGTAGACAACTTTTCTTGTTTAAGCGAACTAATATCTAGAGAGCCACCAGTACAAAGTAGAGCCAAAGGCAACGTCATGTTGGCAAAGTATTGACCAGCGTCTGTCACCATTTTTGGAATGGGAATTGAAAGTGCATAGAAGACGACCGCTAAGAAAATAGCAATGATTAACGGGTTTTTGGTGATGGACTTGGCGATCACTTTAATGGCTTTAGCGCCGGTGTCTTTGCCTTTGGGTGTTAATGCAATCACGGCTTGAATGTTATACAGCACGGTCAGGGATGCGACATAGATAGCAGCCAATGCCACGCCTTGGTTGCCATAGATATTAGCCACATAGGCGAGGCCAATGATCGCGGTATTAGCGCGGAATCCACCTTGGACAATCACACCTTGATCTTTCGAGCTTTTAAATACCAATTTGGTCGAGAAAATAGTAAACAAGAAAAAGACAAAGTTAGCAATGACGCCAAACGCAACTAACGCGCTACTGGCTGAAAAATTATGATTTGATTGAACAATACTAAGAAATAGCATTGCTGGTAAGGTGACTTGAAATACCACCTTAGATGCGACATCAATGAAATTATCATTGATCAAGCCAATTCGCTTGAGCATCACACCAAGAAACAGCATTAAACAGATAGGGCCTGTTACCGACGCCGAAAACGCAAACTGTTCCCAAAGTGTGTTCATTCTCTTTCCCTAGTTATTAAATATCTATAGTTACTCAATCGATCTCTGGTTAGCTCAGTAATCGGTAAACTCAAATTCCTTTGAATACTGTCGCATTTTTCCACAGTTTCTGACATCAGAGAAAACAAAATAAGTGTTTTGCAAATAAGAATTGCAAAAAAGAACGAACGTGCTAAAAATGAAGCATGAGATTTATTATTGGTGAATAATGAGCAAGGGAAAGATAACTAAAGAGTATATTTTGAGCCATGCATTTGCACTTGCGAGTGAGAATGGGCTTGAGAGTTTGACGATTGGCGAGTTAGCCAAGCAGTGTGGCATGTCTAAGAGTGGATTGTTTGCGCACTTCAACTCTAAAGAGAACCTGCAACTCTCTGTACTCGAGTACTCCAACGCCATATTCACCGATAGAGTCATTATTCCCGCAAGAGAGCTGGGAGATGGTGATATTGAAGCCAAGCTTAAACAACTGCTCGATAACTGGCTGGGTTGGAACCACTCGTTCCAAGGCAGCTGCATGTTTATTGATGCTTGGAAAGATGCAGGCAGCGAAACCTCGGTGATTCAGAAGGCACTGCAGAAAACCATTTCAGTGTGGATTGATTACTTGACGATTCAGGTAGCGAAAGCGGTTGAAAGCAAACAGTTCAGAACTGATTTAGACCCGAAACAGGCAACTTTCGAGTTATATGGCCTCTATCTAAGTGCGAATTTGTTCTACTCATTACGAGGGCAACAAGCGAGCCACACCCATTTTTGGAGTGGTGTACAGCGCTTAATCGCTAGCTGGAAAGCGGTTTAATACATATAGCAGGTTAACTCGTAAGCTACTTAGCTCGCAAATCATGAAGTTCGAAAATCATGGAATTCGCAAAGCATGTGACCTTGCTTAATTAATGTTTGCAAAAGATTTTAAGATAAGTGGCGGCAAGCAGTCATAAACGGCGCTATCGCCATTTTTATACTAACAAATAGCACGGTCGTTCGATTTTTGGGCCGAGCTCGATCCGCCAATAATGATGGCGATACAAGGAACGGTCATGAGTGACAAAATCTATTTCAATACATCGAACAAATTTAGCTTCAAGCGTAGCTTGATTGGCGCTACAACCAATCTGCACTACATTTTAGCGCCAAGTCATGCGAAGAAAACGGCACGTAAGCTGCTGCTCACTCCAATGCGTACTGAGCAGAAAAATGCCGATCCGCAAGGGCTTATCAAGAGTGAAATCAAAGGTCGTGATGGCGTTTTAAAAACCTATTCTTTGGGTACCGGGCCAGTTTGGGTACTGACTCATGGCTGGTCTGGCACCGCGAGTCAGTTTTTCCCTTTAATGGAGCACATTGCCGCAAAAGGCTTTACTGCAATGGCTTATGATCATCCTGCTCATGGTGGCAGTGATGGTGTGCATGGTCATATCCCTGCGTTTGTGAACGGCCTTGAAGCCATTCTCGATTCAGTGGGAGAGGTAGCAGGTTTGGTCGGTCACAGCATGGGTACGGCTTCTGCATTGGAATGTAAGCACGTTAAATTGGAAAACAAGCCGCTGTTGCTGATTGCACCTGTACTGGATTATCTAGAAAACCTATTTGGCAGTGTTGCTCGTTCTGGTTACTCAATGAAACTGTTTGAGGCGGTAGTCGGAGAAGTAGAAGAGCAATTTAACTACCCGATTCAATCTGTTGATCCTTATGGAAAGCTAGCGCTTCGTGAGTCTCAAACTATCATTGTTCATGATGAACAAGATAAGTTTACTAAGTTTGATGTGTCGAAGCGTGCAGCCTATGAAATGGGTCGCGTTAACTTGATTGCAACTCAAGGGCAAGGCCACGGACGAGTAATGAAGTGCCCACAAGTGTTTGAGAGCTTTGATAACTTGATTGGCTAAGTTTAACTAATCAAGCAAGTAGAACGCAGGTTAAGAAAACAAACACTAAAAAGGCCAACCAGACATTATCTGGTTGGCCTTTGCTTTTAGGTGTTTAGTCGACGCTTAGTTAGCGTTTATCAAAACCCTATTTTTAGTTTGCACAGTTTGCTGGGCCGATCTCTTTCCACACGCCCCATTGGCCAGTCGTTGTTGGATCTTCACCTGTTGTCCACCATTTCGCTTCCCAAACCTTACCACCTTGGGTCACTTGATCACCGCCATTGTAGACCGCACTTGAATCCCAAGCGTTAGTACACGTGCCACCGCCTGTGGTTTTCTTAAGAACTTTCACTGAAGTAGCCGCGACTGATGTCTCTGTACCATCACTGACTGTCACTGAGAAATTAAGTGTCGTGTCTTGCGTGTATTCCGCCGCGACAAAGCTTACTGAAGCGCCTTGAACAGTAGCATCAATACCTGCAGGTACATCCCACGTGAAGGTCAGCGTGTCTTGATCCGCATCGCTCGAAGCCGAAGCATCAACGACAACTACATCACCTGCACTCACTTCAGCCGGAGCAGAAACAACTGCGATCGGAGCTGTGTTTACTGGACCTGTGTCTTTAGGGTTTACTGTCACAACAACTGTGTCTGTTGACGTTGCGCCTTCGTTATCTGTTACGGTTAGGCTGAATGTCAGAGTCTCTTGTTGTGCGACTTCAACCACATCGAAGCTTGCAACAGCCGTATTCGCGTTGGCCAGAGTTACTGCCGTTCCGCTTACTTGTGACCAAGCATAGCTCGCAATCGTACCGTCACTGTCTTTTGAAGCGCTGCCATCTAGAGAAACAGAAGCAGGGCCTTCAACTGATTGGTCCGCACCTGCAGCTGCCGTTGGTTTACGGTTTGCAGGGTCAGTAGTTCCACCTGCTAGACCTTCATGCATCGCATTTAGGATATCGCCGTTATCCGCATCAATTTCCCAAGAGAATAGACCCGCAAGGCCAAGGCTACGAACGTATGCACTTTTTGCTTTTACTGAGCGGTCATCATCAAATGTGATCAACTTGCCTGAAGTACGGTTCCAAACGTAAGGCGCTTCTGCCATTTCGTCGTAGCCATATTCAAAACCGTTGATGCCTTGGTTGTTTGCACCAAGCATGTTCGCTTTTATGCCTTTGTAGTCAATAACGCCATCTTCCCATACGCCTTGCGCAGAGCTGCCGATTAGTTTGCCATTACCCACGCCTGTCATTGGATCGCTAGGATCTGAAAGTGATGACGGTAATACGCCCTCCCAGCCACGACCGTACATTGCTGTACCAACCACAAGTTTGTTCGCTGGAACGCCTTGCGCAAGAAGCAATTGGATGCCGTTGTCTGTAGTGTAGGCTGGGCCTGTGTACTGTTCGCCATTTTCATCTAGCCCTGTACCATCACATTGACCCGGGCGCATGAAGTTACCGCAGTTCAGTGCTGTTTGGTGGCCTAACACGTTGTTCCAACCGCCGTAGAAGTCGTAAGTCATTGCGAATATATAGTCCATGTATTGGATTGCTTCACCATAGTTCACGTCTTCAATCTTATCGTGACCAACACCGATCGCTGATGTTAGCTCGTAAGTACGACCGTTTTCCGCTTCTAGTTGATCAAGCATAGTGCGCAGCTCTGCCATCAGTGCAATGTAAGCTGGGCCATCATTCACAGGGTCACCAAGGTCTGGCGCCGCACCGCCTCCACCAGGGAATTCCCAGTCAATATCTACACCGTCGTAGAATTTCCACGTGTTAAGGAATTTCTTAACCGATGCAACGAAGGTGTCTCGGTTAGCTTTGGTTGTGAAATCGAAGAATGGGTCAGACAGCGTCCAACCACCAATTGATGGGATGATCTTCAAATCTGGATTGCGCTGTTTTAGCGCCATCATCATTGCGTAGTTGCCCTTGATAGGGGAGCTGTACTCATGACCCGCTTGCGGGAAACTCTTTTGAAAAGCCGCCCATGGGTCATGAATCACCACTTCGTAATCGTTAACGCCCTGACATGCTGTCATGAGTGCGTTGTAACTGTTGCCGCCCACTGATTTCACTGATTCGTTAGGGCCACAAATTGGGATGAAGCCATAAAGGATATGGGTCAAATTGTCAGCAGGTAGGTTATCGACTGTGTAATCACGGCCATAGATACCCCACTCAACAAAGTAAGTACCTACTACCGTGTTTGGGTCTGTGTTGTATGACTTGTTGTTCGGGTCCACGTTCATCGCAAGTGGCGCTAGGTGTGATCCATCGGTATCAGCGATGGTGATCTGAGCGGGGGCACTCTTGGCACAGCCTGTTTCATCACACGCTTCAATTTCCATATCGAATAAGCCGCCTTGGCCGTATTCGAATGAAGCCGTGGTTTGGCTGCCAGTGATTGGGCCTGTGGCTACTTTAACGCCATCAAAGTAGATGTTGTACGTGTTTCCTGATGTTCCGCTCCATTGGTTGAACTTGACGTCGACCTTTGCTTTGTCGTGATACTTAACCATCTGGTTGTAACCAGAGGTTGTTTCCATCGCGAGTTCAATTTTAGAAAACTGTAGGTTGTTGGAACCGTACATATCAATGCTAGGTGCTGTTGGCGCGGCCAATGCCGTACCAGATAGCGCTAGAGCAATACTCGCAGCACAGGTGTTTATACGAATCATACTATTTCTCTCATTCCTTGAAGGTTTAGAACCAAGTGGCCCTATAATCGGCTCCCGTCAGTTTTGAAGGAGCTTCACCGTCAGTATTCGAGAGAGTTTTAATTTCATGACTGAAAATAAATCCGTTTTCGATGGACAACTAAAAAATTGTATCTTGTTACAATTCTGTTGCTTAATGAATGAGAGGCTGAGTCCATGTTTTATAAAATAAAACCGCACCCAGAAGGAAAGTCTCATAAGTGAAATTACACGACATGAAGTTATGAAAAAGTGCGGTAAGCTATTATTAAATATCGCAAACTGAAGCGGCATCACAATCTGAAGCACGTCATACCGGTGCTTGTAAGGGGCAGGTAGTATTGATGTAAGAGGGGTTACTAAACAAAGCGCTGTTGAAAGTATTATTTTTTGAATTGTTCAGCTAATACTGAGCGTCGTTGCTGCATGAGTCCTTGAGTATCACCCGCAACAGTATCTTCATACCCTTCTTTTATGAATTGTTTGGATGGTGTGTTCGGCACTAACCGTTTTAAACGAGGTGAATTGTAGGTACCGCTAATGGTATAAATCGTTGGGCCTGAACCTGTGTTGATCGTGACATCTTTGCCATCAAAATCAAACGAGGTACTGATGAATCGATAGTTCATCATCACACCATCATCGGAAAGTGTAAGAATATCTGTTTTGTAAGGTGGAGCACCAATCTCGATCCATGTGCCATGGACGTTACTTGGGCTTACAGATTTTTGGTAGGCTTGGTAGCCGAAATAGCCGACGGTGAGGGCAATCATAAAGCCAGCCATTAAGAAGGCGTAGAGTAACGAATTGGCCAATATATCGCTGCTTTTCGTGGTATTTTTAGCCATTATCTCTTCATTTTAGTTACTCATACTGGTGATGATTCTATAAAATAAAACGATAGGTTGCAAAGGTTCTTATAAGAGTTAGAAGCAGGATCGAATGTTCTTTTGAATCAAACTGCCTCAGTGATTTTTTACCCACACATTCAGTCTTCATGCTTTGTTAAGGAATATTTACTTAGAATGATTAGGTTGTATACCCAATGCCACGCCTAAAATGATTTCATCTCGAACGAAATTTAACTTCGAAAGGTCAACAGATCCTAAGCTATATTCATTTATTTCTTGTAGGACAGTCTCGAATTGGTTAAAACAATTAGCACCTAAATTTACGCATAGGCTTATTCGTTGAGCCTAGTAATGCAATTTTGAGATAACAAGGAAGTACAATGATTAAAGAAAATACATACTTTGAAGGCGGTGTTAAGTCGTTAGCGTTTAACCAGTCTGGTGCTGATGTGAGTGTTGGTGTGATGGCCGCTGGTGAATACACATTCGGTACTGCAGCTCCGGAAAAGATGACTGTTGTTAAAGGTGCTTTAATTGTAAAGCGTGTTGGCGATGACGATTGGACGACATTCCAATCTGGTGAGTCTTTTGACGTTGCGGGTGACTCTTCATTCGATTTACAGGTTAAAGAAGCGACAGCTTACCTGTGTGAATACTTGTAGGAAGGCCTGAGTTCGTTCAACCAGAGTATCGTTTATCTATGGCTTAATAGAAAAAAACCACGCTCTAGGAGCGTGGTTAAATAAGTGATAATAACCGGCAGTGGATAGTGTCACTTGTTTTTACAGTCATCAAATGGATGACCAAATTGTTGTTCGTTGCAAAATCTCTTCAATCTTCAATCTTTAACTTCAATTCAAAGCTAAAAGCGCAAAGACGTCGTCAATTAGTAAGTCTCAAAAACGCCATTGTTGTAGTCCTGAATCGTCTGTTCAATTTCTTCCATCGAGTTCATGACAAACGGACCATAGTGCGCAACAGGTTCATTAATCGGCTCACCAGAAAAAATCAGTACACCTGAATCTTCTAAACTACTCAGAGACAGCAAGTCAGCTTTAGTGAGTAACGCAAGTTGACCTTGGTTGATGACTTTATCACCGATCTTAATACTGCCTCGGTACACGTAAGTCATGGCATTGTGATTAACATCTATCCCTAATGTTATTTTTTGCCCAGAATGAGATCGCCAATCCGCTACGCTTAACGGCACACCTGTTTGTTGCAGTGGGCCTTGCGTTCGTAAAGCCTCTACATCATGGTCAGCTAGGTTATGCAGTTCGAATACACCCGCAATAACTCTCAATAAACCACTTTGCTCACTTTGATGCTCCGCGATGCTTTCACTTTGGAAGTCGTGATATTGCGCTGGTTGCATTTTGTGTGTTGCAGGTTGGTTTATCCAAATCTGAAATCCATGCAGTGCACCTTCTTCCATCATTGGCATTTCGCTGTGAATCACACCACGACCCGCGGCCATCCACTGTGCACCACCGCTGCGAAGCTCTCCAACATTCCCCATGTGGTCTTTGTGCTGGAAGTGACCTTGCAGCATGTAAGTGAGCGTTTCTATCCCACGGTGAGGATGTGGAGGAAAGCCGCCAACATAATCTTTGCTTTCATCCGACTTAAGTTCATCAATCATTAAAAATGGAGAGAAACGCGTGTTATTGAAACCAGCGAGTCTTTGTATTTTTACGCCATCACCATCGGAGGTAGCGTGTGCTGCAATCACATGATCTACTGCTCTTACACTCGTCATTTTGAAATCCTCATAAACTTGAATAGCTGTAGTTTATGTAATTTGATTTAAAAAGAAGATGGCACAGTGTTGAGTGACTTATTCGAAAATTTTGAACAGGTAAGAATATGAAATTATGTCTATACTTGAATAGAGAGCAGACCGCCAAGGAGGCCGCTATGGCAGTACAGCAAAAACATGGCGAAAGGCAAGGTCGGATGGGCTTTGATAACGATTTTACAACGGAGCAAGGTCAGCGTTTTACAGAGGTTGCGAATAAAGCGGTTAAGCGCCGTGTTAGAAAGCACCAAGCAGATGGGCCTTTTATACACTCGGCCAAGCAAGCCGCTTTTAAAACCGTTGCTAAATCTAAGAACGAAAACCGAAATTTAGTACGACAAGTCGTATGGATTATTGTTATTGGCTTAGTGAGTTTATGGGCCATGTATATGGCAGGCTAGCGTGGACGCGTTTTTAATAACGTAACATTGTTCCCTTCGACCTTCGCTTCAAGACAACCTTCAAGCTCAGATGATTCCGATTCTGAGAAGGCGAGGTTCGTTGGTAGCTCTTCTATCAAGGTTGATACGGGATTATCGTGATAATAAGCGTATCGATTTTTTCCTGAATGTTTGGCAACATACATCGCTTTATCAGCACATCTCGTCAGCTCATGTAATTCTTGAGCATCTTGCGGGTACAACGAAACCCCAACACTGAGTGTCAATTCCTTGATTCTCTCGTTTGTCTGGCAACCACTTTCGAATAGCCCACAAATCCGATCTAAAATACCGTCTAGATCTTTGCGAGTTGGTACATCGTAGAGCATCAAAACAAACTCATCTCCAGCAAAGCGCGCAATCGAATAATCGTATTCATGACTTACCCTGTCTCTGGTTCGGATGTTGTTGCTTAAACGATTCGCAAAATGCTGCAAAACACTGTCTCCGACGTCGTGCCCGTAGCTATCATTAATGCCTTTAAAGTCATCTATGTCCAAAAAAACTAATGCAGTCAGTGAGCGTTCACTATCCACTGTCGCAAGTTTTTCTGTCGCCCAGCGTTCAAAGCTCCAACGGTTTGCCAAGCCTGTTAGTTGGTCTCTATAGGCCAGATCTTCAATCCCCTCTTTATATAGGCGTTGAATATAACTGACGGCTTTTGTGTAGTAATAAGCTGATGTGTGACATACCAAGCTCATTGTAAATAAGCTAAGAATAAACCGGTGTGAGCTGCTAAAAGGTAAAGAAAAGCTGCTAGGCATAGCTGTAATCAAGGTGCTGATAAATACACAAAATGAGGTACTGAATATAATGCCAATTCTGAAATCGTTTATGAAAATGACGGCAGCCAAAATCGGGTAGAGCCAGAGTGTCCGCTCGGGAATGGCGTGACTGTACAAGAATAGGATGACTCCTTGAACGAGCAGAACACCACTTAGAATCAATTCTGAATACTCAGCGGCAGTGACTTTTTTCACGTAAAATGCATTGGAGATAGCGATAAGTGCAAAACACAGTTCGAAAATTGACAGAGTGTAATGCTGACCTTGGAAGTAAGCCCAAGTGTAGAATGTGAATAACGCAGCGGCAGCCAGTGAAAAGGAGTGGACAATTTTTTGCTTGCGAGTGGATCGTATGTCCGCCATTTCTTCTAGGTGTCTGCCGACGAGCCTTTTCATGTGATTTGTGCCAAAGATTTTGATGATTGATGTTAATAGTAGATGAAATAAAAGTCATAGCAGAGTGTTAGTGACCTTTTTAGTGTGACTACTATCAAGGTTTCATATTTAAATGATGAGTGACTCATAATAAATAGTGATGCGCGTCACTAACGGTGCAGATGTATCCGTTAGTGAAACAATCACGGTTCTAGTTGCAGGAAGTTACTTGGCTATTATCTACTTGCTTTCCAATACGTTACTCAACATAGTTTGTAGATAGCTAATGTTTATAGATACCTAAATTTGATAGAGGCTCATAATGTTAATTACCTTTAGTTGCAAAGCTCATGCTAGCGTCACGATGTTTGGTGAAGTCGGTCTTCAGTTCATTAAGATGCTTGGGCATAGTGGCACTATTCCAGGAGCAATTGATGCTTCAGAGGTTTCTCAAGCGTTAAGTAATTTGCGTGCTGCGATCGCCGCTGAGCAGAGCAAGCAGGTAGAACAAGAAAATACCGATGACGATAATGAAGAGGTTGTTGAAGCGCCTGTTAATATCGGTAGCCGAGCTTTCCCGTTAGTTGAACTATTGAAAGCGGCCATTAAAGACGAATGCGAAGTGATGTGGGAAGACGGTAGCGGTAAGCGATTGTAAGAGTATTCGAGCTCTTCGAATCAGAAAACAAACGTTTTCATAGGTTGACTAATAAATGCAAACTGAAACAATACGCTGCATTTATAGAAGTGTGTTGATCTAAAGGAAATTTGATGAGCTCTTATTCTCACGTTCGCAGTTACGCCAGTTTATTCAGTGCCTTATCGTTGGCGCTTGCATCAGCTCCGAGTGCCGCTGATATATCAACAACGCCCGTCATTGGTGGCGTGTTTAGCTCCAGTGAAGTGTTGAAAAATCAGGTGCTTTCAAGCCTAAGTTATTCTGCCAAACTCACTCGTGATGCAGCTCTTTTCACCATTGGTGGCGTTACATTAGATGCGTATATTCTCGCTCTCCCTTTAGATGTCAAAACAAAAGCCAGAGTCGTTGCTCAGTTATCTAACCCGACGTACTCAATTCCTTTGGGTTATTTTCTCTATAGTTATTACGACCGCTATTCAGGCTTGGGCAGTGAAGATGTGTTCAAATCTTACTTGTCGACGGTTTATGATAAGCAGGCGCTAAAGGGCTTTGAACATAGCCTCTATCATGTTGGAGATAAGCCAACCTCAGAGCATCACGAGCCAGATACCTCGACTGAAGCAACGGGACATCATGAAGGTATTCGTATCGATGAACAGTTCATTGCCAACATGGTGGTTATCTACGATGCGTTATTCGAAATTGGTGTCTGGCAGGATATGGACACGCTCCCTGCGAATTACACATACTTAACCAATAGCCCTGAAGATCTAGCGATCATCGCTCAGATTCAACCGATCATCGTTGATTTGATCGGTAAAGCGGCATTGGGAATGGATGACGGCGATATGAAGTCTGCAATGCTGGCGATTGCAGAAGATGGCAAACCAGAAAACGCTGATAAGCCGAATAACAAAGCACAAGCTCTTACCATCACTCTCATTGATTTTGTGCGCTTAAACTTGCTTAAAGCTTATCGACAATTTGTGTTTAAAGAAGAACGTGCAGAAGCGCTCGATGATTGGATGCAACAAGCGTTCAGTGACCAGCCTGATGCGCTCATTCAATTCTTAGAATCCCAACAGCAAAAACGTTTTGCGGTCCAAGTGACGGTCGATGGTTTACAGCAAGGGTTGATTGAGGGGTTGGTCGATGAAGATTCACCTTTCATTTCGGTGGCTTATCAGAACCATAAAAACCGAGCGCAATACAAACCTCAGTTAGAAACGGTGATTGAGCCTGAGCATCAACAACAAGTGAGTTTCATGGAAGTTCTGTCTGAACAAACCTATCGTGATCCGAATTATCTTCCGTTCTTCAAAAAGCTCTATCAAGAGCATCGAGACAATATTAGCCGAGTGGGTATCTCTTCAACTCCCACAATCAGCGTACGTAACCTACCTATCATCAAAACGGGTGCAAAAGTGTCTGGTAACGGTGGAACGGGTATCCCTAATTTCCACTTTGTCGACCGAGAGATCGACCGAGCGTATTACTTCTTTGGTAATGATGCCCTGCAGTTAGATGTGTTGATGGCAGACAATAAGGTACAAACCATGTTTGATCGCCTTGATTACCTAAAAACGCTGAACTGCAACGCTCAATATGATTGGAATGCTCACACCACTTACGATGGGTTAGTAAACCTAGGTTTGGGTGAGTCACTACGTGATTATGGTGAGAAACGCTGCGTTAAAGAGCTTCAAGAACGTTCAGAAGTCGAAGTGGTTTTGCAAGAAAAGCGTCAAGCCTTGATTGAAGATATTGAAGCGTATCAGACTATATCTGGCTTTGATTTTTTCACTAAGTTTTCAAAGAGAGCTCTGGTTAAACAGTCTATCACTCAGTTTGCCGAGTTAGATGGAAAAGGGATGCCAGACTACACCTTGGTGTATAACCCATGGCCGGATCACTTCGCGCACTTTACCGGTCCTTTTAGTGACGAAATTCTGATGCCGACTGGAGAGCTTAACCGACTGGACTATTGGATTCGCCAGATTGAAGCGACCTACCGCAGTGCCGGCGTTTACGATAAAACACTATGGGGCATGGCAGGGGATCATGGTTTAACGCCGGTGTTCTACGCGCTCAATCCCGAAAAGCAGGTGTTTGAAGGCTTACAAGCAGAGCTAGAGTACCCAATAGTGGTTAAGAAGATATCTTCAGACGAGGGTGAAGGGCCTAAAATCACCAATGCCCTAAGCTACCCAAGTTCGAAGGAGTTGGATGTTGTGGTTGCTTCTACTGCTGGTGGTAACTTCATGATGGACTTCTTTAATTCGGCTCACGGGTGGCAGGTGCAGCCAGTTTACCAAGAACTCACGCAGTGGTCTCCGATTGCGGCGACAGCTGGTCAGAATATCGACATCATCAATCAGATAGCGCAACGCTTGCCTGAAAGTCTTGATTATATGGTCGTAAGAGAAAGCACATGTGATCAACAACGCTGCGCTGTTCGTGTGATTGGCAATCGTGATTTAAAACGGGTCGATGAATTGATCACTCGTGAAGGTGACAAGCTTTTCTATGAGTCATTGGAAGACAACCGAGCGCCAATTTTGCTCAATACGCAAAGGTTAAATCCATACCTAGCATCACCAAGCGAAGCTGATTTTTCACAGTACTCTCTATTAGTAGAAAAATGTATTAACCGAGCGGTTAAGGCGGATGTGACAACGTGGTGTAGCAGTGCTGAGTGGACTTCATTGACGCAACCAACACCTCGACCAGATTCAGTGAATCAACTGGCTAATATCTACCTTGAAGATAGGGCTGGCACGGTTAACTTGTTCCCTAAAGCGGGAATTGGTTACAACACTAAGGTGCCGGGTCGTCATGCTGGTGAGGATTACTTAGAGAAAGATGCCTTCATCGGATTCTGGGGAGCGCCAATTGGCGATAACTCTCAGCAATTGAAAATCGAAGCTAATGGCTCTTTGGCTCCAACGCTGTTTGAGTATTTGACCGGAGAACCTGTGGTCGAAGGTGAGAACGGTTGGGGCTTTCCGTCGTTGCTGAATAAGTTGGATGTGTCTAAGAATAATTAAACTCTATTATCTATCGTTTAGGTTACGATACCGTAAAGCGAATCTAATGTGGCTTTTATTAGCCACTTTAGACTTCAATAAACTGCTCAATACAATCGATGTTTAGTTTGCTTGGGGCACCTACTAAATATCTTAACTAACGACACCTTTCCAATACCTCTTCACGGCATAACACATTTTAAATAAAGTGATGCTGTTCACGCTTTCTTGACTCCCGATTCTGAACTAAGAATTTTTCCTAGTTATTCTAAGACCCTCTCTCATGCGGTCGCTTTTTAGACTCCTTATTATTTCATCATCGAATTGCAAAGAGTGCATGGTCAGTAATGTTCCGTGCAGACCTCATCAATAATAAGAGAGTTCACAATGTTAAAGTTCCTAGATCAGGTTAGAAAACCGACGCTGGATCTTCCGGTCGAAACTAGAAGAAAAATGTGGTTTAAACCATTCCTACAATCGTACCTAGTCGTATTCATTGGCTATTTGACCATGTATTTAATCCGTAAGAACTTCAATGTCGCGCAAAACGACATGATTTCTACTTATGGATTATCAATGACCGATCTAGGTCTTATTGGTCTTGGCTTTTCAATTACTTATGGTATTGGTAAAACGGTTGTTTCCTACTACGCGGATGGCAAAAACACCAAGCAGTTCCTGCCATTCATGCTTATCCTATCTGGCCTTGCCATGTTGGGCTTTAGCTTCAGCTTGGGTGGAGGCAGCGCTAGCTTATTCATGATGGTTGCCTTCTACGCATTGAGTGGTTTCTTTCAAAGTACCGGTGGTCCTTCAAGTTATTCGACTATTACTAAATGGACGCCTCGTAATAAGCGTGGGTCGTATTTAGGTCTTTGGAACATGTCACACAACGTAGGTGGTGCAGGTGCTGCTGGTGTAGCGCTGTTTGGCGCTAACTACTTTTTTGATGGCAACGTAATTGGTATGTTCGTGTTCCCATCGATCATCGCGATTGTGGTTGGTTTTATTGGGATGCGTTTTGGTAACGACTCTCCAGAAGCATACGGTTTAGGTACAGTTGAAGAGTTGTTTGACGAAGAAATCAGCGAAGAAGATACTATTGCTGAAGAAAATCAAATGACTAAGAAAGAGATCTTTGTTGAATATATCCTTAAAAACAAAGTGATCTGGTTACTCTGCTTCGCGAATATCTTTTTGTACATTGTTCGTATCGGTATCGATCAATGGTCTACAGTTTATGCGTATCAAGAGTTAGGTCTATCAAAAGAAACGGCTATTTCAGGCTTTACTCTGTTCGAAGTTGGCGCTCTGGTCGGTACATTAATGTGGGGTTATTTATCAGACCTTGCTAACGGACGTCGTGCTTTAGTTGCTTGTGTATCGCTTGGACTGATTATTGTATCTCTAGAGTTTTATCAGCATGCAACGAGCGAGTTCATGTACCTAGCATCACTATTCGTACTTGGCTTCCTAGTATTCGGTCCTCAACTGTTGATTGGTGTTGCTGCGGTAGGTTTTGTTCCTAAGAAAGCAATCAGTGTGGCTGATGGCGTGAAAGGCACATTTGCTTACCTAATTGGTGACAGTTTTGCCAAACTTGGCCTAGGCATGATTGCAGACGGAACGCCTATTTTCGGCTTAACAGGTTGGAAAGGGACATTTGCAGCACTCGATACTTCTGCTGCCATTTGTATTGTTTTACTGTTGTTCGTTGCTATTGCGGAAGAGAAGAAGATTCGTCACGCGAAGAAGATGCACCTAGCGGCTCAAAACGCGTAGCTTGTCTGAGTACTTGTTCTCGCAAAGAGAGTTTCGGGTAGATAGTTTCACGTGCTTTATTGGTTTAAAGCACGTGAGATCATACCAATCGTTAGTTCGATTCAGTATCATCTCTACCAATAAACTTAATTTTAGATAGCTCCTGTTGGGGCTATTTTTCTTTCTCACTCTTAATTTTGGTTAATATCATGATTAATGTTGCGCTTGTTGATGACCACGTCATTGTTCGATCTGGCTTCGCTCAATTACTCAGTCTTGAAACTGATATAACGGTCGTGGGGGAGTTTAACTCTGCGGCAGAAGCGCGCCTCGGACTGCCAAGTTGTCACCCTGATGTCGTTATCTTGGATATTTCAATGCAAGATGAAAGTGGCCTGAGCTTATTGGAAGAGATTCCATCTGGCATTGCTAGTATTATGTTGAGCGTACATGACTCTCCGGCGATGGTTGAAAAGTCATTAGAGTTAGGAGCTAAAGGTTATCTCAGTAAACGCTGTAGCCCTGATGAGTTAATTCAGGCCGTACACACGAGCGCAAATGGCGGCTGCTACCTTACGCCAGATATCGCCATAAAACTTGCGACACCAATGAAGAATAAAGCCTCGTTAAATCAGCTCACCCGCAGGGAAAGCGAAGTGTGCCAGTTATTGGCGACAGGGCTCGACGTGAAATCTATTGCTGTCGAGTTAGGGGTTAGCCATAAAACGGTACATGTGCACCGTGCCAATGCCATGGACAAACTCAATGTTAAGAACAACGTTGAGTTAGCTAAATTGTTCGCTCAAGACCAGTACTAATGCGTTCTTATCTAGCCACCTCCTTATGCGGGGTTTTTATGGCTGGCTGTGCATGGTTCTGTTTATGGGTTATTGCCTTCTATTTCATTAATGACCCTGAGTTAGCCATTCTGCTTTTCCCATTCTCACTCCGGTTAGGAATGACGCTGCACACTCGCACTCACTATTGGCCTGCTATCTATATTGCTGAGTGGGGGCTCGCGATTGCCCTAGCTCTCCTACTTGATGAACCTCAATGGCTGACGATACTAATCGCCAGTGGACTAAGTATTCCAGCCACTCTAATTGCCAAACGTTATTATTCTGGTGACCTGAATCGTCACTTGTTGGTGATGGCGAGCTTAATCATGGTCACAGCACTCATCAATGTTGCCGCGGTCAGTTCTCATGTTCCGGCTGTTTACATGGTGTGGTTGGTGAGCACCACAGGTGGTTTGATGTTAGTGCCGATGTGTTATCTGGTATGGAATTACCTATTCCAAAACAAGTGGGCGCCACTGAGCTCTTACTTAATCAACAATGTCATTGAGTTCAAAATCCGTCACATCGCTTTATACAGCCTCTTGTTGGTCGTCAGTATTTTGATACAAACCAGTTTGCCAGATGAGCTAAGGCGCTTCGCCCCGTTTTGTATGGCTATCCCTATTATCTTGCTCGCCGTTCGTTATGGATGGCAAGGCGCCTTGCTCGCTACCCTGCTAAATAGCGTCGCGTTGATTGCAGCCCACAGTGGCACGTCCAAACTCGAAATTACTGATTTACTCTTGTCTCTTTCCGCTCAGACCATCACAGGTATTTTGCTTGGTTTAGCTGTTCAAAAACAAAAAGATCTCAACTCGAAATTACGCAGTGAGCTCTCTAGGAATCAAAACCTTTCCCGTCAGCTAATCACGGCTGAAGAATCGGTTCGTCGTGATATTGCCCGTGAGTTACATGATGAGATAGGCCAGAACATCACGGCAATTCGGACTCAAGCGAGCATTATCAAACGTGTCGATGCAGCTGAAATGAGCGTTCGCTGTGCTGGTACGATTGAATCATTGTCGTTGAATGTTTATGACACCACCAAGCGTTTGCTAACGAAGCTAAGACCAAAAATGTTGGACGACCTTGACCTGAAGGACTCCGTTGAACAGCTCATACGTGAAATGGAGTTCTCGGATCACGGTGTTGATATCCAGTTAAATTGGCACGGTGACTACTCATGTTTGAGTGACACGCTCAAGGTTACTCTCTTCCGACTGTGCCAAGAGTCTTTAAACAATGCCCACAAATATGCTGAAGCAAGTGAAATTAGAATAGAACTGATTCTAGATGATCAAGCTTATCTTCGAATTACAGACAATGGTGTTGGTTTTACAGCGCAGGATCTTCTCAAAGGAATGGGTGTTCGTGGTATGCAAGAGCGTGTTCAGGCGCTCGGTGGCAAGATGGCAATCAACGCTAATGACTCTTCTTCGGGTACTAATATCAGCGTTACATTACCTAAAGTGTGAGAACGAATATGTTTGGATTTCTGCGCTCAACAACGTCAAAAAGTCATACTCTAAGCGATGATGAGGTCAATCAGCGTTATCGTTATTGGCGTCTTCACATCATGATAGGAATGTATGTCGGCTATGCAGGTTTTTACTTCACTCGTAAAACCTTTAATTATGCCGCGCCAGCCATGATCACCGATCTTGGCTTAGACAAAGGCGATATCGGCTTGATTGGCACGCTCTTTTATCTTTCTTACGGCTTATCTAAGTTTATTTCAGGCACCATATCGGATCGGTCGAACCCGCGTTACTTCATGGGGCTCGGCCTAATCGCGACAGGCTTGATCAATATCGCGTTTGGTTTTTCTAGTTCGTTGGCGGCTTTTATATCGCTTTGGGTGCTTAATGCATGGTTCCAAGGCTGGGGCTGGCCATCGTGTTCCAAGTTGTTGACGACCTGGTATTCTCGCTCCGAAAGAGGCTTTCGCTGGGCTATATGGAATACAGCACACAACGTTGGTGGGGCATTGATTCCTATTCTCGTCGGCTATCTAACTCTCCAATACAGTTGGCGATCTGGGTTTATATGGCCGGGTGTGATTGGTGTTTTTATTGGTATTATCGTCTGTTTGCGCTTACGTGATAAGCCCACGACCATGGGGCTTCCGACGGTAGGGAAGTGGCGCAATGACCATCTAGAATTGGCGCAAGAGAGCCATGGGCAAGGGTTAAGCTATCGAGAGATCCTGAAAGCCTATGTGTTCAGCAATAAGTACATTTGGCTGCTCGCCTTTAGCTATGTGTTGGTTTACATCGTAAGAACGGCAGTTAACGACTGGGGCAATTTATATCTCACCGAAGAGCACGATTATAGTTTGATAAACGCCAACGCTGCGTTGTCTCTGTTTGAGATTGGCGGTTTCGTTGGTTCACTTGTTGCTGGATGGGGATCGGATAGGCTGTTTGGTGGTAACCGTGGTCCCATGAATATCCTGTTCGCGATTGGTATCTTCCTCTCGGTATCCGCTTTATGGCTTATGCCTCTAACCAACTTTGTGTTTCAAGCGGCTGGGCTGTTTTGTGTAGGCTTTTTTGTGTTTGGCCCTCAAATGCTAATAGGTATGGCTGCCGCGGAATGCTCACATAAAGACTCCGCAGGAGCTGCGACAGGCTTTGTTGGCTTATTTGCCTATATGGGTGCTGCACTTTCTGGCTACCCATTAGCGCTCGTTCTAGAAACTTATGGCTGGAGTGGGTTCTTCATTACCATCTCGACTTGTGCGGCCGTTATTGGCTTGCTGCTACTGCCTTTCTTACAAGCTCAATCGCCTCAGAAAAGTGCAGAGGTTCGCTCTGGCTTTTAAGGGATTTCTTCGTAAATAAGATAGCTGCTAATGGTCCTCTGGTTATTATGCAGCTACCCTATCTTCAGCTTTTTTTTTACGTAGCATTCAAATGTGACTCTTTTCACGCTTTTCATGGTTCTCACCTGTTTCTAAGAATTTTTCCTATTGCGTCTAAGACCTCATCTCATGTGGGTTCTAGCTGCTCTCTGTAGTCTTTCTAATTATTTACGTTATTAGAAATCAGCTCTCTGAATTGTGTTCAAAGGGCTCACTACGGAAAACGCCATGTCACTCAGCCACTTCTCAGAACACTCATTTTTCCCAATGGAAAACACCATCCAAAATTATGCATGGGGGAGTATTTCTTCGATACGTGAACTGTTTGGCTTTAAGAATGAGTCACAAGAGCCGCAAGCGGAAGTTTGGATGGGAGCGCATCCAAAAGGTTGCTCAATGGTTAAGCTTGACCAACATTTGGTGCCTCTCTCTGAGCTGATTAACAAGAATAAACCCGCTTATTTATCTACTGATATTGCGCAGGAGTTCGGTGAACTGCCGTTCTTGTTTAAGATCTTGGCAGCGGAAAAAGCGCTATCGGTCCAGGTCCACCCAAACAAGCACCAAGCCGAGTTAGGCTTTGCGAGAGAGGAGCAAGCAGGAATCCCTCTGACTGCAGGGCATCGTAATTACAAAGACTCTAACCATAAACCTGAATTGGTTTACGCGATCACTGAATATCAAGCGATGAATGGCTTTCGAGAATTCGATGAAATATTAGGTCTGTTCAGAAAGTTGGATTCGAGCGAGCTGGCTGGTTTGGTTGAAGAGTTTGGTAACAATCTTGACTCTCTAGGCTTAGAAGCTTTTTTCCGCGATCTGTTAACGCTAGATGACCAACGTAAACATCAAGCATTAGATCAACTTCTGACTTACGCAGAGTCTCATCAAGACCAAGCTGAATTTGCTTTGGTTACTGAGCTTAGCCATCAGTACCCGAACGATATCGGTTTGTTTTGTGTTCTGCTGCTTAACTTGATCACATTGGAGCCGAGTGAAGCGATGTATTTGAATGCGAACACTCCGCACGCTTACATTAAAGGTACCGGGCTTGAGATTATGGCAAATTCAGACAACGTGCTACGAGCAGGTTTAACGCCAAAACACATTGATGTCGCTGAGTTAGTCGCCTGCACAAAATTCACGCCAATTCCGTTCGAAGGCTTGTTGTTAGAGCCATCAAAACTGGGTAAATGTGATTGTTATGATATCCCAGTCAGTGACTTCAATTTCAATATCTTTCATCGTCCTCATCAAGAAGAAGTTATCACAAGTGGCGCTGAAATTTTAATGGCAATAGATGATGATCTAGTGCTAATGAGTCAGAAAGGCGAGCACTTAACCCTCACCAAAGGGCAATCGGTATTTATCCCAGCTTATATTGGCCATTACGAATTGAGCAGCAAAGGGCGAGTGGCGAGAGCGTTTAATTAGCGAAGTCGCTTCTAGTTTAAATAGAGAGTCATCCCCACGAAATTAGTATCACTATCATCAACAATTTGGTAGCCAAGCGCCTGATAAAAACTGATGGCGCGGGTGTTACTTCTAAAGCTCGACAGAGTGACTTGGTTTCGTTGTTCTTGATGGGCTTTTTCGTGGATGAGTGACATGACTTTTTTACCAAGAGACTGACCTTGGTATTGAGGGGAAATGATCAGCAGATGAATATGGTATGCGTTGTCATAAGGCTTAAAGCAGACTAGTCCTACTTTCTCATTTTCGCTATATATCCAATGAAACCAAGAGGGATGATAATCATTGATTAGGCGTTGACGTTGGAAGTCGTCGTCCCATCCGAAAACGTTATCTACGTGTATGAAAAGACCTTGTTTAACACACGTAAACAGTTCTTCGAATTCAGAATTTGAAACGAGCTGGAGTTGTATATTCTCTTCTTGTCTTGCCACTTTGCTTTCTTCCTTATCAAACGCCTTTGAATAAGCAAACAGTAACATAATTGAAGAAGCCGAATTAGCTTAGAATTGCGATGTGATGAAACCAAAAAGCCATGCGTGATGCATGGCTTAGAATAAAGTCTTGGACTGATTTTTCTATACGATCTTAAGTGCGTGGTGGCGCGTGAGCTGTTTGTGTAGCGAGTCTTTTAGCGCCATGCGTTCAACTTTGAGGTTGTGCATGCTGTCGTCATCGATAGGGCTGCCAGAGATTTCTAGCTGACGGATGTCGTAGTCGAGTTGGTGGTATTTCTGCATGTCTGCTTTGAATTTTTCGTCGTCGTGGTTGAGCTGAACAATGTCTAATTTAAGATCTGGGAAATCTAAGATAAAGGCATGGTTTTCATTGAGCATTGGCACTTCCTCTCTAGTCGGATTTTTAGGGCGTGTTGATCTTTCGAGCTTGTTTTTGCGGCGAATTGCTGGGTATTTCTACAAGGCAGAGGCTTTGATGTGTAGCTAGCCTACATGAGAGGCCGATAACGTAGTAGAAATAACCAGCAAACGCTGCCCGAAGGGTTCGGCTAAAAGCGTTTTACTCTTTGTTAAGGGAGATTTGCTTAGAATGACTAGGCTACTTCTCCCTCGCCGCGATTAAAACGCTTTTATCTCGAACAAAATCCAACCGCGGAAGGTCAACACGCCCTGACAGTATAGAAGCAATTTATCGAAAGAAATGTGGTTCAAAACACAAAGCCGTAAAGCGATCAAAAAAGGGCACAAACTCGAGAAATCATCTTCGAACTTGCGCCCTTTTTTGTGTATATAGCTAACTATTTATAGTTATATGTTTAGAACTATGTGTGTTGAAAGCAGAAAGCTTACTTTGCTTTCTTACCAGAGCGTTGCTGCTCTTTGTGTGCAAGCTTTTCTTTCTTACGTTGATCGATAAGGTGAGCGGCTTCGCCACCTACGTGGGTTTCACCACGGGCATTCGACAGTTGAACTTGCTTTTCACGTTCGCGGAAACGCGCTTTCTGCTCATCGCTGTGTTTATCAACACACTTAGGGCAGCTTACGCCTTTCTCAAAGTGCTCAGATGCTTTGTCTTCGTCTGTGATTGGCAGGCGACAAGCGTTACACACGTCGTAGCCGCTCTTCTCTAGCTGGTGGTTAACTGCAACACGACCATCAAATACGTAGCAGTCGCCTTCCCACATGCTCTCTTCTTCTGGTACTTCTTCTAGGTACTTAAGAATGCCGCCTTCAAGGTGGTAAACCTCATCAAAGCCTTGCTCTTTCATGTAGGCTGTTGATTTTTCGCAACGAATACCGCCAGTACAGAACATCGCGACTTTCTTGTGCTTCTTAGGATCAAGATTTTCTTCAACGTACTGAGGGAATTCACGGAAGGTTTCTGTGTTTGGGTTTACAGCATTTTTGAATGTGCCGATGTCCACTTCGTAGTCGTTACGGGTATCAACCAGAATTACATCAGGATCAGAAATCAGAGCGTTCCACTCGTTTGGTTTCACGTAAGTGCCGACAACGTGGCGTGGGTCGATACCCTCAACGCCCATGGTTACGATCTCTTTCTTGAGCTTAACCTTGGTGCGGTTGAATGGTTGTTCTTCGTTGAACGACTCTTTGTAAACAACATCAGCCAAACGAGAATCTTGTTTGAACCATTGAAGAAGAGCGTCGATAGATTCGCGCTTACCTGCAACGGTGCCGTTGATACCTTCACTCGCAAGTAGCAAAGTACCGCGGATTTGGTTGGCTTCTAACACGTCAGTGAGTGGCTGGCGAATTTCTTGGTAATCATCAAGTGCTACGAATTTATACAGAGCACATACAACATATTGAGACATGGTTTTTCCTTTCTGCGAGCTGGAACGTAAATCCAGAGCGTTGCCTTTTATGATACATACTGAGTTTGATTTACTCAGGTTTGCCCATATTGGCTTATTAAAATCCGCCGCAGTATAACCAAGCCAAGGAAGGACAAAAACCAACCAAAAGTAGGGCTATTTAGCATTATTACCAGTGTGGTTTTTGGACTAAGAAATGCAATGAAACCGTTTTATCTGGTTCGAATTACAACACGTATTCCCAAACCAAAAAGGCCCTGCTGTAAAAATACATCAGGGCCTTGGTATTGAATCTGTCTGACTTAATCAGCGATTACGCTTGGTTCAGTACTTCCGCTAAGCGTTTCACCGCTTCAGTCAACTCTTCTGGGTTGGCGTTGGTGAAGTTTAAGCGCAGTGCGGCTTTGGCTTCATCGGCCTTTGGATAGAATACTGGGCTTGGTACAACCGCTACACCATTCGATAGTAGAGTTTTAGCCAGTTCAAAGGTGTCGCACTCTGGGATTTCTACCCAAATGAACATCCCGCCATCTACGGCTTTTAAGACGCAATCTGCAGGCAGTTGTTTCTCTAATTCTGAGAACAGTACTTCATAACGAGACTTGTACAGGGTGCGAATGTTTTCCATGTGTACGCCAAAGTCTTCATGTTTTAGAAGACCAACAAGCAGTGCTTGCATTGGTACACTTGAGTGTAAATCCGCGCCTTGCTTCACTTTGATCAGTGGCTCAAGGTAGCTGCGTTTTCCTGTTACTGCGCCAATACGTAAACCTGGCGATGCGATCTTAGAGAATGAACGAAGAACGATAGAGTTGTCAGGGCAGAACGAAGAAACCAACGGCAGTTCTGTACCTGTGAAACGTAGCTCACGGTATGGTGCATCTTCAATGAATGCCACGTTGTATTTGATACACAGCTCAGCGACTTTTTGACGAGTTTCTGTTGCCCAGCACACGCCGGTTGGGTTGTGGAAATCAGGCACGGCATAGAACATCTTCGGTGATTGCTGTGCAAAGCACGTTTCCAGTTCATCTAGGTTCGGGCCAAATTCAGTTTGAGACACGGTTGCAATGTTTGCTTGAACTAGGCCAAACACCTGCATCGCACCTAAGTAGCTTGGCGCTTCCATCACAACCACATCACCCGGGTCAACATACGCACGTGCAATCAAATCCAAACCTTGCTGAGAGCCAGTACAGATCATTGCCGTGTGTGATTCTGGCAATTGGTAGCTTTGTGTAAGGTGGTCAAGCAACGGGCCGTAACCGGCAGTCGAACCGTATTGGAAAACTTCAGGCATGTTCGCTAGGTTTTCTAGCGTTGGCTTCATTAAATCGATTGGGAATGTTTTCTCGTCCGGTAAACCACCGGCCAATGAGATGACATTTGGATCACTTGCGGCTGCGAGGATCTCTCGAATGTATGAAGATTGAATCTGTTGTAATGACTGTGCGATTTCCATGTGTTGTGTCTCGTCGTTTATCGTTTTTATTCTATCGCTTGATATTACACGGCAATTGTAAAAACTAGCGTGTCCGTTTATGCTCTTAAACATGTCCATTTATGCTATTTAAACGATGTCACGACAACACTTATCCCGAATCAATGATGTTTTGTTCCATATTCATCAAGACATCAGCCAACCTCTGTCGGCAAAAGCGCTCTCCGAGATTGCGGCTTATTCAGAACAACACTTCCACCGCACCTTTAAAAGCGTGGTTGGGGAGTCGCTACATCAGTACATTCGACGCACTCGAATGGAGTATGCGGCCAATCAATTGATGTTCGATACCACGTCGTCAGTGGTAGAGATTGCTAGCAAATGTGGCTTTAGTTCGGTGTCATCTTTCAGCCGAGCATTCAAAGCGACCTTTAACATGTCACCGGGAGAATGGCGTAAACACGACTTACAGATAGCAGAAAAACCCTATTTGAAAGATCCCGAAGTAGCGGCGGGTTATTTGAACGTAGCGCAGCGAGTGTTACCCGAACCTAAGATCGTTGAAACACCGGAGCGCATGGCGGCTTATGTTCGACATACGGGTTATAACCGTTCCATTCGCAACGCGTGGCTGATATTGAAAGCGTGGGCGAACTCAGAACAGCGCGACTTTTCGAGCCAGTTTGGTTTGCATCACTCAAACCCTGCTTGGGTTGAAATGGATCAGTGTCGCTATGTGGCGTGTATCGCGATTGATGAGCCGATTAAGTATCGCAGTGTCGTGAACCAGATGGTGATTCCGGGTGGTTTACATGCTGTATTTCGACTGAATGGCCGTTATGGTGAACTGCTACCACAGATCAGTATGGTGTTAGAAAAGTGGCTACCTACGTCTGGCTTCAAGCAGCGTTCCACTCCGGCTTATGTGCATTATCATCAGAATCATTTTCTAAACAGTGATGAAGTGTTTGAGCTTGATTTCTATCTCCCTGTGAGTTTTTATTAGTAACCCCATTTTTGAGGAAAAATTATGTATCTCGTTTTGTATTGCCACAATATCGGTATGACCGATTTTTCATTCTTTGAGACGGAAGATTTCGATAAAGAAGAGGGCTATATCGTGCGAGGCAAATGGCCGAATGAGAAAGCGTTTCGTGATTACTTAACCAAAGAGTTTGGTGACATGAGCGAATTCCAAGTGATCGACTTAATCGCCAAAGGCGCAGAAGCAGAACATTACTCGCCAGAAGAGTTGATGCGCCTAGCTTTGTAATATCTAGTTTAATAACGGTTAGCTCATCAGCATCCAGTTAAGTAGCATCTTTCGAACAAACGAATAAAGAAATGGCAGCCTGATTGGGCTGCCATTTTCGTTTTAAGTGAGAGCAAATTGCTCTGTACTAAGAGTGGAGCTACTGCGCCACTTCATCAACCAAGTACAAGATTGACTGATACGGAATGCCACTGTGATGTGACAAACCGATCTCACAGGTTCGGCTGTTGCTGAATCCACGAGTACAGTTGCTCGGCACTTGTTCTTTGAGTGGGTGTACCGCTGCTTCATTCAGCTCTGGAGTGGTAAAACCTTTATCACCCGCCCAACCACAGCATTGAATATGCTCAGGAACGATGACCTCTTCGGTACAGGCTTTGGCAAGGCTCAACATCGCGCCTTCCAAACCCATTCGACGAGAACTACACGTCACATGCAGCATCACGGTTTCTTGCAGCGGCTCAAGTGTCAGGTGCTCAAGCAAGTATTGGTTCACAAACCCTGTCGGCTCTAATACCTCTAACGGTTTGGTGAACTGTTCAATACTACGTTTAGCACATGGGCTGGTATCCATTAAGACTGGGTATTCACCCTGACGACTAGCTTGCCATAACACTTCTTCGAGTTGTTGCGCTTTAGATTGGGCTAAATCGGTCATCCCTTTGCTGTCGTAAGGCATACCACAACATTGGTCGTCTAGCTTCTTCGGAAGAATAACCTCGAATCCGGCTTTGTTAAGCAAAGACATGGTTACTTCAGTTAGAGGACGTTGATCGCCCGCATCGCTTTGTTGTCCCATAGTTCGACTTGCACACGAAGGGAGATAAACCACCTTTTTATGATTGTTTGAGGGTTCTGCCGTCACTGGTGATGAGGTTAGCGAATGACTGTTGGATTGCGGCATCTCCGGCATCCAAACCGGTGTCGCGCCTTTAGTCATTGAGCGCAGGCCGTTGGTTAGCTTGCCGACGGTATTTGCTCCTAATACTTTACTCGCCACTTGGTTGGTTTTGAGGCCAGCCTTAGTCAGTTTAGTGGTGGTCGAGAAATGATCCGCTGTCCACTTAGCGATTGGCGTAAACTTCTCGTACTTGGCAATACGAAGCTTCTTAATCAAATCACCGGTGTTGATTCCCACTGGGCAACGTTCGGCACACAGGCCAGTTGCGGCGCAGGTATCAATGCCTTGGTATTCGAAGGTTTTCTCTAGATCACTTGCTTCTATCTCTTCACCTGCGGCACGGCGGCGTTGTAGCTCGCGATATAAAACAATACGTTGGCGTGGTGACAGAGTGAGCGTACGAGACGGACAAACAGGCTCACAGAAGCCACATTCAATACAGCGGTCGACAAGGTCATCGGCAGCAGGCATTGGCTTCAAATTTGTGATGTGTGAATTCGGATTGTCGTTGATGATAACGCCGGGGTTGAGCAGTCTTTCTGGATCAAACAAGGCTTTGATTTGTTGCATCAAGGCGTAGCCATCTTTGCCCCATTCCAATTCGACATAAGGCGCCATATTACGGCCTGTGCCATGTTCTGCTTTCAGTGAACCTTGGTATTTCACCGCGACCAGTTCGGCAACGTCATCCATGAAACCGCCGTAGCGATCGATTTCTGTTTGGCTATCAAAGCCTTGAGTAAAAACAAAATGCAGGTTGCCTTCGAGGGCATGGCCGAAAATAATCGCTTCGCTGTAGTCGTATTTATCGAACAGCTCTTGCAGCTCTCGAATACCATTAGCAAGGTTTTCGACAGGGAAAGCCACGTCTTCGATGATAACGGTTGTACCGACTTCACGAACGGCTCCAACCGCAGGGAACATGCCTTTTCGAATGCCCCACAGAGTTGCGACTGTCTTTGGATCGGAAGTGAAAGGCACCGATTCAACAATCGTGTATTCAGTCAATGCGTCCAAAATTGATTTACATTGTAAATCTAAGTCCTGCTGGGAGCTGGCGTGTGATTCCACCAAAATAGCCGCGGCTTCCAAATCCAAGTTCGGCATGAATGCCGGCATACCTGGCTTATCAGCCACTGAGCGCAGCGCTCTGCCATCCATCAATTCAACGGCAGCAACGGGTGTTTTTGATAGCGTAGTAACGGCTTTACTGGCTTGCTCTATGTCTGCAAACACTAACAGAGCCGAAGCTTTGTTCGGATGTTCGATGACCGTGTTGTAGGTAATCTCAGCAATGAAACCTAGTGTGCCTTCTGAGCCAATCATCAAGTGTTTGATGATCTCAATTGGATCGTGGTAATCGACCAAGGCATTCAGAGCGTAGCCAGTGGTGTTTTTGAGGCGGTACTTGTGGCGAATTCTGTCTGCGAGTTCTTGGTTTGACGCTGTCTGTTGATGTAATTCAACAATGCCTTCAAACAGTTCTTTGTGCGATTGCTTGAATGCCTCAACACTTGCGTTATCAGCCGTATCAAGCAGGGAGCCATCACTCAATACGATTTTCATGCTCTCGACGGTGCGATAAGAGTTTTGCGCGGTACCACAACACATACCACTGGCGTTATTCGCTGCAATACCACCAATTTTACAGGTATTGATAGAGGCTGGATCTGGGCCGATTTTACGTTGGAAAGGGGCAAGGTATTTGTTTGCATCAGCGCCAATCACACCCGGTTGAAGGATGATCTGATTGCCGTTGTCGACGATTTCGTGGCCGCGCCAGTCGTCGGTCAGTGTGATGAGTACCGAGTCTGAAACCGCTTGCCCTGACAGGCTGGTGCCCGCGGCGCGAAAGGTAAAATGAATACCGAGTTCGCGACAACTTTGAATGGTGAATATGACTTCGTCTAAGTTCTTGAGCCTTAGAACCATTTTCGGCACCAAGCGATAGAAACTCGCATCGGTGCCGTAAGCCAATCGCTTTGCCTCTTGAGTGACAATGCGTTGTGTTTCTATTTTTTGAGCCAGTATCGCTTCAAGCTGCTGATAAGCTTGTGCGTCTATTACTCGCTCATGGGATGTGGTTGTCTCCATCTTTGCTTCCTTGTGCTTCTTATTTGGCACTGATCAGGGCGTGTTGACCTTTCGTGGTTAAATTTTGTTCGAGATAAAAGCGTTTTAATCGCGGCGAGGGGGAAGTAGCCTAGTCACTCTAAGCAAATCCCCCTCAACAAAGAGTAAAACGCTTTTAGCTGAACCCTTCGGGCAGCGTTTGCTGGCCATTTCTACTACGTTATCGGCTTCTCATGTAGGCTAGCTACACATCGGCGCCTCAGCCTTGTATAAATACCCAGCAACTCGCTGCAAAAATCAGCTCGAAAGATCAACACGCCCTAGCTTTTTATTTTATTTTCCAGTGCTTAAACGGTGTCACAACGGCAGTGGAATTGCTGTGACACCGATTGAACTTCAGTCTAAGTAGACCAAAGTATTAGTCCGAATCTGAGCCTGAGTCGTGGCCGATTAATCTAGCCCTACCAGAGAATCACGAGTTAAGTCTTTGATTGTCTTGGCGCCAGTTAGAGTCATCGCAACGCGCATCTCTTTATCGTAAAGATCGAGCAGGTTCTCAACACCTGCTTGTCCTTGCGCTGCTAACGCGTAGACGAAAGAGCGACCAAGCAAGGTGCAGTCTGCGCCCATCGCCATCATGCGAACTACATCTAAGCCAGTACGAATGCCAGAGTCGACCAGAATCTTGGTGTCGCCTTTTACCGCGTCTGCAATCGCAGGCAGTGCTTTAGCACTTGATAGAACACCATCAAGCTGACGACCACCGTGGTTTGAAACCACGATACCGTCTGCGCCAAATCTCACGGCGTCTTTTGCATCTTCTTCATCAAGAATGCCTTTGATGACCATCGGGCCATCCCAGAAATCACGGATCCACTCTAGGTCTTTCCATGAAATCGACGGGTCGAAGTTGTCACCCAACCAACCGATGTAGTCTTCCAGTTTGGTTGGAGAACCTCGGTAAGTAGAGATATTGCCAAGATCGTGTGGTTTACCCAATAGGCCAACATCAACGGCCCAACTAGGATGACGCATAGATTGAAATACACGACGAATTGCTGCATTTGGGCCGCTCATTCCTGAGTGCATGTCACGGTAGCGAGCACCAGGTACAGGCATATCCACCGTGAAGACCAGTGTTGTCACGCCTGCCGCTTTGGCACGTTCCAATACGTTCTTCATGAAGCCACGATCTTTTAGCACGTAAAGTTGGAACCACATTGGGCGATCAATCTTAGGTGCGACTTCTTCAATCGGGCATACCGATACGGTCGACATAGTAAAAGGGATACCTTTGTTGTCGGCGGCTTTTGCTGCTTGTACTTCACCACGTCGTGCGTACATACCTGTTAAACCAACAGGAGCTAGTGCGATTGGCATTGCTAGCTTTTCGCCAAACAACTCGGTTTCCAAATTTAGGTCCGACATGTCATTGAGGACACGCTGCTTGAGCGCGATCTCTGCAAGATCGGCCGTGTTGCGGCGTAGGGTATGTTCTCCGTAAGAACCGCCGTCAATGTAGTGGAAAAGAAACGGTGGTAATTTCGCTTTTGCTGCGGCGCGGTAATCAGTCGATGCGGATATGATCATAATTTCAGTCCTAAATTCTTGGGATGTTGCCCTTCTATGAGAGCTTGGCTTGGGCTGCTTTAATTCTTGAAAAAGTAAGTGTTTGTTGTTTCTTAAACAGTGAAACAGATAAGCAATAAAATGGCGTTAATACCCGGGGGTGTTGATGTGTTTTAGTATCCATTCCGAAACTCATCAACTGTCTTATTAGACGGTGTTGCAGTCGGGGAATTGAGTATTAACGCCAAGTGCTTTTGTACCGACTTATGGTTTACATAAGTGCGTCTGTCATTTTGAAGCCGTAGATAACCACTAGGCCGATGATTCCTGTCATCACCAAGTAGTAGAACGTTGGGATGATTGTCTTACGTAGTGTTGCGCCTTCGCGTCCTAGCAAGCCTACGGTCGCCGATGCGGCTACCACGTTGTGAATTGCAATCATGTTACCTGCTGCAGCACCAACGGCTTGCAGAGCAACAACCACAGCACTAGAGATAGATAGAGTTTGTGCTACTTCGAATTGGAACTGGCTGAACATCATGTTTGAAACGGTGTTCGAACCTGCAATGAAGGCACCTAACGCACCCACCGTTGCACTCAACGCTGGGAATGCGCTGCCGACTAGGTCAGCTGCAAAATTGGCCGTGGTTACTGGCATACTTGCTAAATCAGCGCCGTTCACGCCAGAGTTAATGAAGATACGAACCATTGGGATGGTGAACACCAACACAAAGCCTGCGCCAATCAGAGTCTTGCTCGACTCACCAAAAGCTTTAGCCAGTGGTGTTGCACTGCGTGATTGCATTAGAACCGCAACCAGTGCGACGAAGACCAAGATACCGCCAGGTAGATACAGAGGTTGAATCGCTGTGCTTACGCCGGTCTCGCCAAGGATGTTGCTGAATGAAAGGCTAACGCTCTTAAGTAGGCCTTTGAACTCAGGGCTCACACGGCTAGCAACGAGAGTGACAGCGAGCAGCACGTAAGGTGCCCATGCCATCGCCATGCTCATTTTCTTATGACCTTGCTTACTGTTTGAATGAGTGTCATCTAGATCGATCTTCAAAGAACCTAGCCATTCTGCTGGCCACTTGTCTTCGCTCTCAAAATCCCATTTTGATTTAGGTACTAGGAAGCCACGTTTTGCTGCTGTTACAACAATAGCAAGGCCAACCAAACCACCAATCAGTGATGGGAACTCAGCACCGAGGAAAACACCCGTTAGTGCGTAAGGAATGGTGAAAGCGGCACCTGCGAACAGTGCGAATGGCAGGATATCAAGACCTTCAGTCCAGCTTTTGTTCTTACCGAAGAAGCGAGTCAGCATCATTGCCATCAATACAGGAATCATCACACCAACGCAGGCGTGGATGATCGCAACACTTGATGTGATCTGTTGTAGGTAAGCATCCCATGTTGAACCATTGGCAATCAGGCTTTCACCGATGTTGTGCGTATCCAAACCTTTGTTTACGCCAACAATGATAGGTGTACCAACTGCGCCAAACGATACCGGCGTAGATTGAATCATCATGCCCATCAGTACCGCAGCTAACGCTGGGAAGCCAATTGCAACCAATAACGGAGCGGCGATTGCAGCGGGTGTGCCGAAGCCAGACGCACCTTCAATGAATGAACCAAAACACCAAGCAATGATGATCGCTTGTACACGACGGTCTGCTGATATGTCAGTAAATCCGTTGCGGATGGTGGTGATAGCTCCGGTGTGTTTCAAAGTGTTTAATAAGAAGATGGCGCCAAACACAATCCAGAGAACCGACACGGTAATGCCGAAGCCTTGGAATACTGAAGCCAGCACGCGAGTGCTAGACATATCCCATGCGAATAGGGCGATAGCAACGGTTAATGCAAATGCCACGGGCATCGCTTTTTTTGCAGGCCAGTTAAGGCCAACCAGCAGAATCGCTGCAACAACTATTGGCGAAAAGGCCAATAATGCTAGTAGAGTTTCACTCATGGGTACTTCCTCGTACTTGTTTTCAAACGTTCATGTTTGAAGTGAATAACACGTCATTAGTTTTGTAGGTGTAATCTGAATCTCATGGATTCAATTGTTGTAATTAGAGTCGCTTTATTTGTAACCGATGTGATTGCAAAAGCTGTTTTTGTAATTGTTTTGTTAATTTGGCGTGAATTTACCCCTTTATTTTTTATTGATATAGGGAAATAATGAAAATAATTAATTCCAAAATTGGCATAATCAAATGCGAGCAGACGATTTGATCCTGTTTTCACAGGTAGTAGAGCTGGGCAGTTTTAGTAAGGTGGCAGAGCAAAATAACCTTACAAATTCGGTAGTTAGTAAGAGAATTGCGCGTTTGGAAGAAGAGATTGGCGTGCAGCTGTTATATCGAACCACGCGTAAATTGACCCTGACCGAGGCGGGTAAGGCAATGTTACACGGAGCCAAAAATGTGAAGCAGGCGGCTCAAGAGGCTATGGACGCAGTTTCAGGCTTTGGTGAAAATGTCAGTGGTCATATCAAAATGTCAGTGCCTACTATCTCCGGAGATTTGATTCTCGCAGACGCTGTTGCCGAGTTTTGTAATATGCACCCAGGTTTAACGGTCGATATGTCTCTTAACAATCGATTTGTTGATTTGGTTGAGGATGGTCTCGACTTGGTCATTCGAACCGGCTACTTGGAAGACTCAAGCCTTATTGCTCGTCATATATTGGATTCACAATGGGTGGTGTGTGCCTCGCCATCTTATATCGCTAAGAACGGTAAGCCGATGCAGCCCAAGGATTTGGTTGAGCACAATTGCTTGCAATACGCTTATCAAACGACAGGCGCCAGTGAGTGGCAGTTCTTACACAGTAAGGATGGCTGTACCGACAACGACAAATACATCGTACGCGTCTCTGGCTCTTTCTCTACCGATAACGCGACGGCATTACGAAAAGCCGCTTTGGGCGGTCATGGTGTGGCGTACGTGCCACGTTGTCTGGTGTATCACGATATTCGCAACGGCCAGCTGGTGGACATCTTCCCTGATTTAGTCGGTAAAAAGCTGGGTATTTATGCGGTGTACCCTTTCACTCGTCAGCCACCGAACAAGATTAAGTTATTGATTGAACACATCAGAACGCGTTATCTGACGATTTCACATTATTTTTAATAAGGATCACGATGAGCTATTTAAAAGAGTATCAATATCCAGTCACCAACAAACAGATCGTCAGCGATGACTATTTTGGTCAGATAGTCGAAGACCCATATCGCTGGTTAGAAGACGACAGAAGTGACGAAACCGCGCAGTGGGTGGCGAGCCAGAATGAAGTGACGTTTGATTACCTCGCTCAAATCCCGTATCGCGCAGAACTGCGAGAGCGATTAGCGAAAGCGCAAGACTACAAAAAGAGCTCGCAGCCGTTTGTGCGAGGTGATTACACCTATTTCTATAAGAACGACGGCCTGCAGAATCACAGCATTCTTTATCGTCAGAAAGAAGGCCTGCAGGTTGAAGTGTTCCTAGATCCGAATACCTTCTCGGAAGATGGCACCACATCACTGGGCTCGGTGTCGTTTTCGAAAGATTACAGCCTAGTGGCATACAGTATTTCAGAGGGTGGTAGCGACTGGCGTAAGATCTTTGTGATTGATACTGAGACTAAGCAGCAGCTTGAAGCCGAAATCACAGACGCTAAATTTACCGGTATTTCTTGGTTGGGTAATCGCGGCTTTTATTACTCTAGCTACGACAAGCCCGACGGCAGCCAGCTTTCAGCACGTACCGAACAGCACAAACTTTACTTCCATGAATTGGGTACAGAGCAAGCTAGCGACAAGGTAATTTTTGGTGAGAGCAACGCTGAACAACACCGTTATGTGTCGGGCTACACCACTGAAGACGACCGTTACTTGATCATTCTAGGGCGAGAGTCGACATCGGGTAATAGACTGTTCTATATCGATTTAAATTCACCAGAACAAAAGCTGAATACGCTGATTGATCATGTGGATAGCGACACTTATCTCATCGATAACCAAGATGAGACCTTCATTCTATATACGAATCTTGATGCGCCTAATGGCAAGGTGGTGAGCTTTGATACTCGCGATGGGAAATGGCTCGAAATCATCCCTGAAAAGCCACAGCCATTGGATATCAGCACGGGTGGTGGCTACTTGTTTGCTCACTACATGGTGGATGTAGTGTCTAAGATTCAGCAGTTGGATTACCAAGGTAACCTAGTTCGTGACATTCATTTGCCTGGGCTGGGAACGGCCAGTGGTTTAGGTGGAAAAAACGAGCAAACTCAGCTTTATTACACCTTTACCAACTATGTTACGCCGCCAACGATTTTCTCTTTCGATGTCGAATCAGGCAATTCTGAAATCTACCAACGCTCTGAGTCTCCGTTTGAATCGGATCAATTTGAGTCTAAACAAGTCTTCTATACCTCGAAGGATGGCACCAAGGTTCCGATGCTTATTTCTTATAAAAAGGGATTAGTGTTAGACGGCAATAATCCAACCATGTTGTACGCCTATGGTGGCTTTAACGTTAGCCTAACGCCTTCTTTCTCGGGCATGGTTGGCAGTTGGCTAGAACTGGGTGGTGTGTATGCAGTGCCGAACTTACGTGGTGGTGGCGAATACGGTAAGGCGTGGCACAAAGCTGGTACACAACAACAAAAACAGAATGTATTTGATGACTTCATTGCTGCTGCAGAGTTCTTAATCGCAGAAAACTACACCAGTAGCGATAAGTTGGCGATTCGCGGCGGTTCTAACGGAGGCTTGCTGGTAGGCGCTTGTATGACACAAAGGCCAGAGCTGTTCCAAGTGGCTCTGCCTGCGGTTGGGGTGTTGGACATGTTGCGTTACCACACATTCACGTCTGGCGAAGGCTGGGCGTACGACTATGGCACATCCGCGCAAAACAAAGAGATGTTCGAATATCTGCTTGGTTATTCTCCGGTTCATAATGTGGTGCGCGGCACGGATTATCCAGCAACTCTGGTGACGACTGCCGATCACGATGACCGCGTGGTACCTGCTCACTCATATAAATTCATTGCAGAGCTGCAAGATAAGCATGAAGGTGGCGCGCCTGTGATGATTCGTATTGATGTTAATGCAGGGCATGGGGCAGGTATGCCGCTGAGTAAAGCTATCGATCTCACTGCTGATATCTACGCATTTACCCTGTTCAATATGGGAATAGAGTCCCTAGATTCAATTTAAAAAATAATTAATTTTAGATAGCTGGGTATTTGAATTACCCCCAAAAGCCTCAAAATCGGCCTTAGATTTTGAGGCTTTTCATATTTACGAAAATCAATCAAAATTTCACCATATTTTCCTCGCTCCACCACACTCTTTTCCGTGATAGACCCCGCCATTACTGATGAAATGAAAGCGATTTCAAGCTGTATTATTACGGGTTTTTACGTCTCTCTATCTGATTATAAATAAATAACCATATCTGGTGATAACTCTAAAAGTTTCATGGTATTTAGGCGGGTTTATCAGTGTGAACAGCAACTAACTTTTCAACGCTTTCATTGCTTAATATTTCCCTGTTCGATGAAAACTCAAAAAAATAATAGGGAATTACAATGCAAAAATTTAAGCTTTTGCCAATAACGGTCGCAGTGGCGGCTTCGCTTGCTTCACTCTCTTCTTTTGCTGCTGATACTAATATCGAAGCACTAGAAAAACGAATTCAAGAGTTAGAATCTAAGGTTGTTGATATTAATTATGTTAACGATCAACAACCCGCGGTTTTAACTGCAGAAACTAAGGTGCCAGATGGCATCGTCTTCTCTGGTTATGCTCGTTACGGCGCTCACTACAAGAGCGGTGATGAGCGTTACGTAGACATCGGTACAACAGGTCGTTCTGTCGGTCGTTTGGGTAACGAAGCTAATGGTGGTGAGGTTCAGCTAGCTAAGCTTTTCGAAGCTGACAATGGTGCGATTTGGGACGTCGTATTCATGGCTGACCACTGGGAAGCTGACGCTTGGGCTGATGACGGCGGCTTGAGCATGAAAAAAATGTACGCTGGTGTAACTAATGTATTTGAAAGCCAACCAGAACTTTACATGTGGGCTGGTCGCGACTTCCACCAACGTCCGCAACAAGGTTTGAATGATTACTTCTGGATGACACACGATGGTCAAGGCGCTGGTTTTAACAACCTAGATTTCGGTGGCGCTAAGCTAGATATGGGCTTTGTCGGTCAAGTGAAAGGCGGCCTCGTAAATGACAATGGTCGATACGCAATTACTTCTAAACTTCATTCAATTAACGCGGGTATCGGTCAACTGGACTTGTATGCGAACTACGGTTTTGCTTCAGATGAAGCGGATACAGCGAGTTCAACTAAATATGTGATCGACCAAAAAACAGGTCAAACGAAAAAAGTGGTAACAGCTGGTACTAAAGTGAGCGATGAAACGGCATACCTAGTAGGTGCAACTCTTGGTTTAGGAGATTCCAACAAGTTAGTCGTTAAGTATGGTGATGGTGCAGATTCATCGGTATTTGAGTTGAAAGGCGACTATAAAACTTTTTACGCAAGCATTGAAGGTAACTACGCAGCATCGGATAAATTCATCATTGATTACCTAGTGTCGTATAAAGATAACTCTGGTGCAGACTTAGCTCGCGATAACACTGAGTATGCGGGTATCGTTCGTCCACAGTACCAATGGGATGACGTTCATTCTACATGGTTAGAAGCTGGTTACGGCATGGTTGATTACGATGACGACGGCGAAGAAAACGCGTGGAAGGTAACTTTATCTCAAAACGTTTCTCTCGGTGGCTTACCTTGGAGTCGTCCAATGCTTCGCTTTTACACAACCGTGGGTGATGTCGAAACTAAAGGCAACACTGTGAACACAACCAATGTTGATACATTGTCGTTCGGCGCAATGTTTGAAGCTTGGTGGTAATCACAAGCTAGAAAGAGTAGCTCTTTGAACTAGGCATATTTTCAAAGAGCGATGCTTTAAAATATCCATGCTTATTAAGAGTATACGTTGAAATACCTATGCTTTTAAAGAGTAAGTAATACTGTCCATTTAGCCCTAAAGGCAGATTGATTAGGGCACGTTAAATAACTCCATTCTTGGGCACATTTTATGTGCCCTTTTTTTCGTCTTGAATACCTGTTCTATCATTTGGTATGGCCTCTTCACTTATTCTCCATACCGTCTTCAATACCCCGTTTCATATTATTTTAATTTATCTCGCACACGTTGATTTACCCTTGTTAATTGTAATGGCTAAGTCGCATCGTAGCCCTTGCATATCAATAGGCTAGATAGGAGGAATACTAGACATCAATTGTATTGGATACGCCGATAGTTATGTTGAAACCCCTTCACTGAACTATAACTTTTAACAAAACTGACTAACTATGGATTCATGATTTCATGAAATAGTTTCATGGCGTGAAGTGAATCTGTAAGCGCTTTCATGATTTCCACAACTGGCCTTTTTACCTCCAACTTTAGTGTGATGACACTCACTTCAACTAAAACGTAATTTCTTAATAATCGTTTTGTAAGCGGTTACAAGCTAATGAAGTATCGAGGTTCGAGTGGCGACAATTAAACACGTATCAGAACATGCAGGTGTGTCTCAGGCGACAGTGTCTAGGGTTATTAATGGCACTAGCAGAGTCAGTCATGACAAGAAATTAAAGGTTGAAAAAGCGATCAAAGAATTGGGTTATCGCCCGAACTCTATCGCTCAAGCTTTGGCGTCAAGTCGTACCGGTAGTGTGGGCGTTGTTGTTCCAGAACTTGGCGGTTCTTTCTATTCAGGCATTTTGCATTGCATAGAAGAAAACCTACGCCGCTTTGGTTACCACGCTGTGGTTACAGCGGGTTCGAACACCGAGCAAGGGCAGCGAGAGTCGGTGGAGTTTCTGTTGGGGCGTCGTGTTGATGCTTTGATTCTTCATACTCAACTGCTCAGCGATGATTATTTAATTGAATTGGAAGAACAGGGGACCCCTGTGGTTTTAATTAACCGCTTCATCCCAGAAATGGCGATGAGTTGCATTGATATTGATAACGAAGTCGGGGGGCTACTCGCTACTCAATATCTTTTGCAAAAGGGACATACAGATATCGCGTGTATTACCGGGCCTTTAGATAAAGCAGATGCTAGGGGGCGTTTGCAGGGGTATCGAAAGGCCTTGGAAGAAGCGGGTGTGCCATACGATGAAGCATTAGTCTCGGAAGCGGGCTTTACTGAAGAGACGGGCATCAGCGCTATGAAAAAGCTGATGAATCGTAAGTGTCATTTCACAGCAGTATTTGCTTCGAATGATCACATGGCATTCGGTGCCTTTGAGGTGCTGCATCAAGAGGGGCTGTCTGTTCCGAAAGATGTATCACTGGTGGGCTTCGATAACACCATCTTCGCGCGCTATCTTACCCCTAGTTTGACCACCATTAATTTCCCTATTGAAGAGATGAGCGTTGAAGCAGTACAGCTCACTCTACAGAAGCTAAAAAAAATAAAACATGACGTGAACTTTAAATTGCTGCCGACGTTGGTCACTAGAAACTCGGTATCGGATTTACCAGTTACCCTATAAAAATATTAAGGATAGAACATGAAATTTAAGACCTTAGCGCTTTCATGCGCGGTTGCTTTAGGATTAGGTACAACAGCTGCAAATGCAGCAGACAAAGAAATTCGTTTCGACGGTTTCCCTGATTTCGATAGCAGCCTGAAGGTATTACTGCCTGATTTCGAAAAGGAAACGGGTATCAAAGTTGATTACCTTATGAACAACCACGGTGACCACCACACGAAACTCACAACGAACCTTGCAACGGGTTCTGGTGCCGGTGATGTGATTGTTGTCGACGTTGAGAAAATTGGTCCATTTGTTGGATCTGGCGGCCTAGTTAACCTGTCTGAAAACTACGGTGCAGATAAATACGAAGAACGATTCGCACCTTACGCATGGGCACAAGGTAAAGGCGCTGACGGCGACATGTACGGCATTCCTGTCGACTTAGGTCCAGGTGTTATGTACTACCGTACCGACGTATTCGAAAAAGCAGGCATTGATGTAGAAGAAGCAATCAAAGATTGGGATTCATACATTGCTGCTGGTGAAAAACTGAAAGAGCAAAACGTACAACTTATCGCTTCGGCAGCCGACGTGGCACAAGCGATTATCTTCACGACCGTTCCTGAAGGTGAAGGTCTGTACTTCGATAAAGATGGCAACCCAGTGGTGACATCAGAGCGTTTTGTTCACGCTTTTGAAGTAGCAAAAGAAATTCGCGACAAAGGCTTAGACGGCCGCATTCTAGCTTGGTCTAACGAATGGTACGAAGGCTTCCGCAACGGCACATTTGCAACTCAACTTTCTGGCGCTTGGCTTCTTGGTCACCTAAACAACTGGATTGCTCCTGAAACTAAAGGTAAGTGGGCAGTAGAAAACCTACCTGATGGTATCTACGGCAGCTGGGGCGGTTCATTCCTTTCAATTCCAACTCAATCAGACAATCCAGATGAAGCTTGGGCGCTTATTGAATACATGACGACTGACCGTGAAGTACAGCTTAAGCACTTCGAAACGATTGCCGCTTTCCCTGCGAACATCACCACGTATGACGATGAGCTTTTCCAAGAAGAGATGGAGTTCCTCGGTGGACAAAAAGCCCGTCTTCTTTTTGCTGAAGTGGCGCAAAACATCAAACCGGTCTCTCCAGCACAAGGCGACCACGTTGCACGTTCTATTATCTTAGAGAACGCATTGATGGAAGTACTTGATGAAGGTAAGGACATCAAGACTGCGCTTAAAGAGGCAGAGCGTCTAATCAAGCGTCGCACGCGTAATCTTTAATTTGTTTTTACTTTAAGTAAGTGAGGAAGCGTGGATAACGCGCTTCCTTTTTAAGAGGTCGTTACTATGAATCATACAGCGAGCACAACGATAGAACCTGCGGACAAAAGCCTTTTTTCTCGTCTAAATTTGAAAGCGCTTACACCGTATGGATTTCTTCTGCCGTTTCTGATCATTTTTTCTGTATTTGGGATCTTCCCGCTGTTGTTCTCTGTTTACCTGTCGTTCCACGAGTGGAACCCGGTAAGAGGCATGGATGCGATGGAGTTCGTTGGTTTTGAGAACTATCACATTGCTTTAACGGACCCATGGCTATGGCGTTCATTGAAGAACACGCTTTGGCTAGCGATCACTTCAGGCGTGGCTCAGCACTTAGTCGCTATTCCAGTGGCTTACATGTTGGTTTCAATGGGTGACCGTATGCGTCACTGGCTAACATCGGCGTATTTTCTACCGTTCATTACATCAACGGTCGCAGCGTCACTGATTTTCTTCAATATGTACTCTCCTAACTCAGGAATTATTAACCAAACGCTAATGGCACTAGCCGATAGCACGCTGTTTGGTTGGGCATTCGCTTGGGTTAACGATTTTCAACCCATCCGTTGGTTAGACGATGCCACTATGGTGAAGCCGTCTATCGCAATCATGGTTTTCTGGAAATACACCGGTTTTAACATCGTCCTTTACACCACAGGTTTAATGACGATTCCTAAAGACATCTTAGAAGCTGCACGTATGGATGGTGCCAATGCCTTCCGCCGCTTCTGGAACATTTCACTACCAATGATTCGTCCATTCATCTTCTTTGCTATCACGATGACCATCATCGGTAACCTGCAAATGTTTGAAGAACCGTTCGTATTAACACGTGGTACAGGCGGTACTGGCCAATCTGGTTTAACTATCTCGATGTACCTCTACAAAGTGGGTTGGGAATGGCTAGAAATGGGCACAGCATCTGCTATCTCGTGGTTACTGTTTGCACTCATCGCGACTTGTACATTGGTTCAATTTTTACTCTTCGGTAAGAAAGGCTTAGGGGAACATTAAGATGTCGACATCAATTAAGACAAATACCTCACCACTAAGTGGACTGAAACCAAGCGAACGCAGCATGTTCATTCTGACTAAGATCTTGATGGTCATGCTAGGCATCTTACTGGTTGTTTCAGCGCTGATTACAGTCTTTCCATTTGTATGGTCGGCACTGCTATCAACGCGTGACCGTTCTGAAATTTTCGGCACGGGCATTAGCTTTGCGATTGGCGATAGCCTGGCGATTAACTACGCCAAGTTGCTTGAAATCATGCCGTTTTGGAAAGCGATGTTTAACTCGATTTACGTGGCTTTCTTAGGTACCACCATCTCGCTGCTGTTTTGTAGCATGGGTGGCTACGCGTTTGCTGTGTTTAAGTTTCGCGGTAAGAACGTGTTGTTCGGCATGTTGGTTGGCTCAATGGCGATTCCGCCTGTGCTTAGCTTGATCCCTTACTTCATGATCGTGAAATTTTTAGGCTTGTTGGATAACCACATGGCGGTATGGCTACCGTTCACCACCACACCATTTGGTATCTTCTTGATGCGTCAGCACGTGATTGCATCGATTCCAAAAGAGCTACTTGAAGCTGCGAAATTGGATGGTGCAGGTGAGTTCAGAACGTACTGGAGTGTGGTATTGCCACTGATGAAGCCTGCCTTAGCAACACTGGCTATCGTTCAGTTCGTTTTCTTCTGGAACATGTTTATGCAGCCTCTCGTGGTGCTAAACAACCCAGATAACTATGTTATTACGCAAGCACTTCGAAGTGTTCAAGGTATTCCGAATACGCCATGGGGCGCGGTAATGCTAGGTACAACAATTTCTATTTTACCGCTCGTGATTACTTACCTGTTCGCATCGAAACAGATGATCAGTGGTTTAACGTCCGGCGCAGTCAAAGGTTAGGTTTAAGGGTTATAACAATGAATAAATATCAACTTCCAAGTGATTCAAAGTTACGCAGTAAGGAATTTGTATTCGGTGTCGCGACATCTTCATACCAAATTGAAGGCGGCGTTGAAGAGGGCGGTCGTACACCGTCAATCTGGGACACTTTCTGCAAGACGCCGGGCAAGGTCGATAACGGCGACAATGGTGATGTGGCGTGTGACCACTACCACTTATGGAAACAAGATATCGAGATGATTCAAGGCTTAGGCGTTGATGCTTACCGTCTCTCTATTGCATGGCCGCGCATCCTGCCGCAAGACGGTGTGGTGAATCAACAAGGCCTGGAGTTTTACGGTCAGATCATCGACGAGTGTCATGCTCGTGGCATGAAAGTGTATGTGACTTTGTACCACTGGGATCTTCCGCAATACCTTGAAGATAAAGGCGGTTGGCTAAACCGTGAAACGTCTTACAAATTCGCAGAATACGCAGAAGTGGTGAGTAAGTACTTTGGCGATAACATTGACGTGTACACCACGCTCAATGAACCGTTTGTGTCTGCATTCCTAGGCTACCGTTGGGGCGAACACGCGCCAGGTATCAAGGGTGAGAAAGAAGGCTACCTAGCATCTCACCACCTAATGCTGGCACACGGTTTGGCAATGCCGATCCTTCGTAACAATGCGCCTCATGCTAAGCATGGCGTGGTATTCAACGCGACGCCAGCTTACCCGCTGACGCCACAAGACCAAGCGGCAGCAGATTACTGCGAAGCCGAGAACTACCACTGGTTCATCGACCCAGTATTGAAAGGCGAGTACCCGCAGTTAGTGGTTGAGCGCCAAGCGATGAACATGCCGATGATCCTTGAAGGTGACTTAGACATCATCAGCGCACCGGTTGATTACATCGGTATCAACTACTACACACGCAATGTCGCTCGCTTCAATGAGAATGGCGACATTGAATCAGTAAAACAGACTGACGCAGAACACACTTACATCGGCTGGGAAATTAACCCACAAGGTTTAACCGATTTATTGGTAAGACTGGATGCTCGCTACGAAAACATGCCGCCTATCTACATCACAGAGAACGGTGCTGCAGGCAACGACGAGCGTGTTAACGGACAAGTGATGGATGACCAACGTGTTCGTTATTTCCAAGGTCACATCGAAGCGGTTCACAACGCGGTTGAAGCGGGTGTGAAAGTCGACGGTTACTTCGCTTGGAGTCTGATGGATAACTTTGAGTGGGCATTCGGCTACTGCCAGCGTTTTGGCATTGTCCATGTTGACTACACCACCCAAGAAAGAACATTGAAACAGAGCGCAATTGCGTACCGAAATATGCTGCTAGAGCGTGCTGAGGAGAACAGATAATGGCTAAAGTAGAATTTAAGAACATCAAAAAATCATTCGGTGATGTTGAAGTCGTCAAAGAGTTTGATTTTACGGTTGAAGACGGTGAGTTCGTGGTTTTCCTTGGCCCATCTGGCTGTGGTAAATCGACAACGCTACGCATGCTAGCTGGCCTTGAAAGCATCAGTTCTGGTGACATCGTCGTTGGCGGCAAGTTGATGAATAAAGTCGACGCGAAAGACCGTGACTTGGCGATGGTATTCCAAAGTTACGCTCTGTACCCGCACATGACGGTTTACGAGAACATCGCGTTTGCTCTGAAACTGAAAGGCATGCCAAAAGCTGAAATCGACGTAGAAGTGCTAAAAGCGGCGAAAATGCTGGAGCTTGACCCACTACTGAATCGTAAGCCGAAAGAGCTTTCTGGTGGTCAACGTCAGCGTGTGGCAATGGGCCGTGCGATGGTTCGTACGCCTAAGGTTTTCTTGTTTGATGAGCCGCTATCTAACCTAGATGCAAAACTTCGTGGCGTGATGCGTGAAGAGATCAAACATCTACACCGTGAACTAAAAACCACCACGATCTACGTAACCCACGATCAGATCGAAGCGATGACACTGGCAGATCGCATCGTGATCCTGAAAGACGGCTATGTTGCTCAAGTTGGTACACCAACCGAGGTGTTCCAGCGTCCTGCAAACAAGTTTGTCGCGCAATTCATTGGTAACCCGTCAATGAACATGTTGGAAGCAAAACTGATTGAAAAAGAAGGCGAGTACTTCGTTGAAATTGGTGATGTTCATATCCCACTGCCTGAGCGTTTTAAGTCTCTGGCGTCTAAGAACCTAGCGCTGCATTTTGGTGTTCGTCCAACGGACATTCACCTACGTGCCGAGCAAGTTGACCATGACCGCGTGCTGCCATTCCCTGTGAGAATCAAAGACAAGGAATTACTGGGCGCAAGCATTCTTCTGAAAACAGAAATTGGCGGTCAACCGCTGATGGTTGAAACCCAAGCGGCTGAAGTGGATGTAAAAGATCTGACGCTTTACTTGGATTTGGATGCTTTCCACTTGTTCGATGCTCTGAGTGAGAACTCTCTAGCGAGCTAGCCAATCAATTTAAATCAGTCATTGAGCTGACACCAACCAACTTACGACAAATTGTTTTGGCTCCTCCTGATTTGGGAGGGGCTAGGGATAGTGATGATGAAATTCGGATATTTTGACGATAAAAACAAAGAATACGTAGCAACCACACCGTGCACGCCGATCAAATGGTGTAACTATGTGGGCACATTAGATTTCGGTGGCATTGTAGATAGCAACGGCGGCGTGTTGTTGTGTAAAGGCGATCCTGCACTCAACCGTATCACCAAGTACATTGCTCAACTGCCAAACTCAGATTTCAAAGGTTCGACAATGTACCTCAAGGTGCGTGACGAAGCGGGTAATGTAGAAGTATTCTCACCGTTCTACACACCCACTCTGAAGCCGCTCGATAAGTTTGAAAACCACACCGGTTTGTCATACACCACCATCATTGCAGAAGCCTTTGGTGTGCGTTGTGAAGCGACGTTCTTTGTACCAAAAGCTGACCAAGTACTGCTACAAGACATCAAAGTGACCAACATTTCAGACAAAGAACTGCACGTTGATGTGGTGCCTGTGTACGAATTTACACACTTCGATGCGCTTAAACAGCTACTCAATGCGGACTGGGTGCCACAAACCATGACGCTTAAAGCGCATCAGCAAGAATCGGGTCATACCGTGCTTGAGCAGTATGCCTTTATGAAGCGTGACTACGCGGTGAACCTGATGACAGCGGATCGCCCTGCGACGTCTTTTGATGGTGACTGCCAATCGTTCCTAGGTAATTTGGGTTACGGTACATGGGCAGCGCCAGAAGCACTAAACAATGATGAACTAGGCAACACCGAGTGTTTGCGTGGCGACAATATTGGTGCGCTTAACCTACGTCTAGGTTGGTTATCTCCAGAGCAGACAGAACGTACAATTGTACAAATCGCACAAGAAGAGAGTGTTGAAGCGGCGCTGCCTTTATTGGCTAAATATCGTGACCATCAAGTTGTCGATTCGGCTTTCGCTGAACTGGCTGAACATTGGGATGGTTACCTACAAGCGGTTCAGGTTGAAACGCCAGATCCTGCGATGAACTCAATGCTAAATGTACATAACCCACGTCAGTGTCACACAACCAAAAACTGGTCTCGTTACTTGTCTCTGTATCAGCTTGGCTATGGCGCGCGTGGCATCGGTTTCCGTGATTCTTCGCAAGATACATTGGGCGTAATTACCCACATGCCGGAAGAGGCGCGTGAGTTCATTGAGCGTCTGTTGTCTGTTCAGAACACCAATGGTTCTGCGATGCATCAGTTCTTCCCATCAACGATGGAAGCGAACGCGGGTGACTCACGTGAAGAGGAAGATCGCCCTGATTACTACGGTGATGATCACCTGTGGATCATCTACGCGGTGACGCAATATGTGAAAGAAACGGGCAATGCAGACTTCTTGAACAAAGAGATCCCGTTCTATCAAAAAGACAAAGCGGGCAACCCAGTTGAAACGGGAACGGTTTGGAACCACCTGTGCCGCGCGATTGAATTTACCTACACCAATACTGGTGAGCACGGCCTACCGTTATTAGGTTTTGCTGACTGGAATGACACGGTAAACCTGCCAACGGGTGCTGAGTCGATGATGGTGGCGAACATGTACGGCAAAGCACTACTCGACATGTTGGACTTGTGTGAGCTGCGTGGCGAAGTGCAACTGACAGCTAAGTTTAAAGATCAGTATCAACAGATGCAGAGTACGGTGAATGAGTGCGGTTGGGATGGTGAGTGGTTTGTTCGTTACTTTGATGAGCAAGGTTTACCAATCGGCTCTCATAAAAACGAGCAAGGGCAGATCTACACCAACGGTCAAAGTTGGCCTGTAATTTCTGGCTTCGCGACTCAAGAACGTGCAACGCAAGCGCTAGATTCGGTTTACAACAAACTGAACACTACCAATGGCATTAAGCTTTCAACTCCGGGTTACAACGGCTTTGATCCTCAGCTAGGTGGCGTATCGACGTACCCACCAGGTGCGAAAGAGAACGGCGGTATATTCCTGCATTCCAACCCTTGGGTGATGATCGCAGAAGCGAAAATGGGCAATGGCGAACGTGCTTACGAGTACTACCGTCAAATCAACCCGGCTTCTAAGAACGATGACATTGATACCTTTGAATCTGAGCCTTACTGCTACCCACAAAACATTTTGGGTGACGAACATAAGCAATTTGGTTTAGGCCGAAATGCATGGCTTTCTGGTACTTCATCTTGGACATACGTTGCAGGTACGCAATGGATTCTAGGTGTTCGACCGGAAGTGGATGGCTTGCTGGTGGACCCATGTATTCCTGCTGAGTGGCCTGAATTCAAAGTCCGTCGTCAATTCCGTGGTGCAACCTACAACATCCATGTTACCAACCCAAATAACGTGTGTAAGGGAGTGGTTGAAATGAAGGTCAACGGTGACCTAATTTCAGGCAACAAAGCACCGGTATTTACATCGGGTGAGCACTCGATAGAAGTGGTTTTAGGTTAACAAAGAGAAGGGCGCTTTATGCGCCCTTTATTGCTTCTTTCGTTTGGTTTTCTAGTTTGGTTCTTTCGTTGCAGTTGTTTCGTTAGCAATGCGTTCTCTGGGGGCTGATTTCGCATACAGCAGTTGCTTTACTTTGCTTTCTTTATGTTGGCTGATAGGTGGCTTGGCATTGCCAAGTAAAGGTTTGAGATTGGTTCGGGCTAAGCGTCAATAAGCCAATCTGGTTATTGAATGCGTCGGCTGGGCAAGTCATTGGTTCTATTGCAATACTTTGCTCGCTCGTCGGCGTGTACAGCTGAACGAATGGGTAGCTTTCATCTTGTTGGTAGCGAATTGCGGCAGACGAATCTGAGCGCGTAAACGCAAGTTGATTGGTTGTCTTGGAATCAAATTCAAAGCAGTGATTTAAGCTTTGATTGGCGAGTGAATCACCCAAAGACAAACAGTCAAAAGCCAGTTTTTCACCATTGGGTAGGTCGTTTTCGTGGATGACCTCAGAGCAAGGCGACATAGCGAGTCCACATTGTGCTAGCGCAGTGCCGAGTGAGAAATAAGGGTGCCAAGCATCACCGAATGGGAATGCAGAATCACCAAGATTAGAGACGGTCGTTGAGGAAGTGAGTTTACCCGTGATATCGATAGTGAAGGTGACTTCAAGGTTGAACGCAAACGGGAAAGCAGGATGCAAAGATGACGTTTGATATTGCAACGTCACACTGGCGGATTCTTCAGTGGCTACGCTGTTTGTGATTGAAAAAGGTTGGTTGTAGAGCAGGCCGTGTACGGCGTGATCAGACCATGGAAAGTTAGCTGGGAGTTGATGGTTTTGGTTATCGAAACTGTAACGACCTAAGTTTAAACGGTTTGGAAAAGGGAATAATTTAGCACTGCGGGAAAAGAACGGATGTTGGTTGATCAGTTCATCATAATTCTGATAACCACAAATAAAAGAGAATGGACTGTTATTTACGGTATATTTATTAATAACAGCACCAAATCCATTGATTATTTGAAGTTCTATACCATGTTGGTGGTTTATTAATGTGACAGAGTCAATATTTCCAAATTTTTCATTTATAATTTTAAACATGTTGATGTCTCCATTTTAAAAAGATATTAACAAGAAGAAAAAAATATTCAATGGCGGTTTTAAAATGAATAATAAAATTCCATATACGAGCTACTCAGGAAATTCGGAACACTTATGTAAAAAAGGTGATGCAGTTGAATTTATTCAACCTTGGTACACGCCAATTTCTACCACACCAGAAAATACCGGTATGGCGGTGGGCGGAATTGGTAATACATTTACACTGACGCCAAACGGCAAAACACCAAATTTCAGCTTTATTCCGGGAGTATTTGTTGATTGTTCAGAGCAAGTTATTAATTTTAATGATTTTTATGCGTCGGTGATGAATGTGCCGACCATCGATACGCTGCAAGTCAGTGATGAGCAAGAGCTGAGCGTTCACCTAAACTTTTATCCTGCCTTGTTCGATGGCAAGAAGATCGAAAGCAAAAACATATCAAATGCGATTAACCTGATTCGAGCAGCATTAAAAAATGGTCGCTTCTACCAAGAAAATAAAGCTAACTTTACAAAGTGGAACGTTGAATTTTCAAATAAGACTCAATTGTTGATTGAAGAAGATTCGGCTTCAACAATTTGTCAATTATATGTTGCCTTAGATTTCTTTAATGGTTTATTAACAAATGATACAACGAAGTTATTATCACTTACCGCGGGTAATAGTAATCATATAGATAGCGTTAATGGCAGAGATATAGAATATCAAGCTTTGTATCCATTGGCTGAATATAAATACAATAGCTTCGAAGATATTAATATAAAGCGTAAGGTAGTATCTCCGATCGTTAAAGAGAACAAACGCCTTTGTTCATTACCGATGCACTGGAATCACTTCGAATTAACCAATAATTCAGCGCAAACTCGCGTGATTACGCTTGCTCAACCGCTACAAAACTTGATTGGTTCAACCTATCAAAAAGGTCGCGATGGCATTCAAGATTCGGCTTGTACCTTATCTCAAAATCCTATCGCTCAGCAGCATGAAGTGGTTAACTTAAAAGGCGAAAGTCACAGTTTTACGGGTGTTCAGCTGTCTAGCCAATCGCCTTATCAGAGCGATATTGAAGGCGAGGTGGTGTTTGGTGTTCAAGCGGATAGCCATTTGACTGAATCTGGTAAGGTTTCGATTTCTGTCAAACCAACGCTTTATACCTCTAAGACAGCTCAGCAAACAGAGTTCGCACTGAAAACAGGCCGTACCAACGCGGAATTCCAAACAGGAATTTACACGGGGCGTGAAGCATTGAGCGCATTGGTGGTGGTTCAGGTTGAATTGGAACCTGGCGAGTCTGTTGACCTGCGTTTTGCACAGGTGATGGCTCACAGCAAAGTCATGCTTAATGGTTGGCACTCAGATAAGGCTTACACGCAATTCTACCCGCAAGTAAAGCCTGCATTACCTATGTTAGAAGACATGTTGCCTAAGCTCGAAATCATTGAGCAGCAGATCGTCGAACAACAAACAGCTTTCCTCGAACAAGCTCAAAGCAAGATATCGCAGCCAGAATCGGCATTGCGTTATGCGACGATGGCAATGAACTCATTGTCCTTCCTAGCCGAATCAACGGTATGGGATAAAGAAGATAAGTTCTTGGTGAAAGAGTGTGTCGACTATCCATTCTTTAACTCTCTGGATGTGTATTTCTACGGCTCATTCTCACTGCTTTATTTGTTGCCTGAGCTTGATGGCTGTGTGATGAAAGAGTTCTCGAAAGCCATTTTGGCGGAAGACTTTACTCAGCGTCGCTACTGGGAATATGAAGCGACGCCTAATGCCGAATTGATTGATGACAAGTACCAAGGCGTGCGTGCCATTCGAGGTGCGGTAATCCACGACTTGGGCAGCCCATTCGACATCCAGCCAGACGCTTACAGTTGGCACAACGTGAAAGAATGGAAGGACCTAGCGCCGAAATACATCTTGATGGTGTTCCGCCATTATCAAAACACCCAAGATCTCTCTGTGGTTAAAGAGTGCTGGCAGGCTGTGACTGAGAGTATCGATTTCTTATCGAACTTGATCGCTGAGGGCGATGATTTACCGCTAACCCGTGGCACAGACGATACCTTTGATAACCTTGCGTCTCACGGTATCTCTATTTACTGCGCGAGCCTTTGGGTAGCTGGCCTACAAGCCGCGAGTGAACTTGCACAATTGATGGGCGAAAGCGATCTAGCTAGCGGTTACTTAACGCGTTCGAAAAAGGCGTTAGCAACAGTTGAGCAAAGCTTGTGGGATGACAAAGAGGGTTACTACCACTTCTTCGTGACGCCAGTTCAAGCCAAGCATTTAACCGGTGCGGGCTACCAAGAATTGGAAACATTAGGCCTGACTTTGACGGGCGACGCGATTGCTGACAAGAGCACACTCAATGCCTATCTTAATGAAACGGACGCCTCAATTAATATCAGTAAGGTATCTCAAAGAGCCTCCAAGAAACGTTTGCTGAGTGAAACGGCGCCACAAGCCTTTACTCCAGAATACTTAGATTTAGTGCCAGATTCCGACAACAGCTTTGGCGATGCTTTGTTGGCTGATAGCTATCTAAAGCTCATCGGTTTAGAGGGTATTTTCCCGCAACAGAATATCCAACGCGCATTGGACTATGTTTATAAGCATAACTTCGAAATCAACAGTCCTGAGTTGGGTGTTGCGAATATGACGTTAGCCGATGGCTCTCCACATGAAGCATTTCAGGCACAAGATGTGTGGATTGGTGTTCAGTTTAGTGTCGCAACAGCGTTGAACTTAGCGGGTAAATCGCAGCAAGCAGAAACATTGATGGATACCGTGTATACCGCACTCTATGACTATTCGAAAATTCCATTTGCAGCGCCAGAGGGGTTCAATTGCTCTGTGTCTGTCAATGAGAAAGATCTTATAGAAGCATTTAAATTGTCGCAAAATGATGCGAAAAACTGGCTAAGTGTACTTAAATGTCAAAACTGTGTGCTGTCTGACGGTCGTATCAACCCAACCTTGACGAAAGATACTGATAATTTTGTTAAAATGTTGAGCGGTGAAATCCCGCTAGAAAAGCTGGCTGGCTTGCACAAATGGCTACTGAGTACTGGCTTGAAATACACGGCTGGTCGCTACTTTAGACCGGGGATGATCTTCGCCTACTTGTATTAACTTAATGACACGATTTTCAACGAAAGCAGTGGTATGTAGGTTGAAACTGATGGGGAGCTTAAAGCTCCCCGAATGTCACTTGATTAGGGTATCGAGATGCGCACTAAAACAAAAAAAACCACCGTATACGATGTAGCAAGACTGGCTGGCGTTTCTCCGAGCACCGTGTCTCGCTTCCTTAATCGAACCACTTATGTGTCGGATGATAAAAGCCAAAACATTGAGCAAGCCATTAAAGACACGGGCTACAAGCCTAACTTCCAAATGCAAGAAAACACCAACCGACGCTCGCTCACTATTGGTGTCTTGGTGCAACACCCTGATAGCCCCTACACCAGTCGTATCCTCAACGACATGGAAAAAACGCTGATCGCTCAAGGCTATTCATTAGTGATCGCAACAGGGCATTGGCAGAAAAAGCTAGAAATGCACGCGTTGGAGTATCTCGCAAAAAGTAACGTGGATGGCATGATCATCGTTACAGGAAGCATTACTCAGGAAGAGATTTCCAAGTATGCACAAGACATTCCTATCGTGATGGTTGGCTACGATTTTGTTGAGAATAACGTCCGCTCCATCAACATTGATAACGTGTTGGGCGGCTACATGGCAACCTTACATTTACTGCAACAAGGGCATGTGAACATTGCTCACATCAAGGGCTTATCAAGCCAGCCTGATGCAGGTAATCGCTTTGAAGGCTATAAGAAGGCACTTCAAGAGGCGGGCATAAAAGTAATGCCAAAACTTGTTAAACAAGGTGATTTCAGTAGTGAATCTGGCTACGAGAAAACGGTAGAGTTGATAGAGTCAAAGATTCACTTCTCAGCCTTGTTTGCGGCCAATGACCAAACCGCTTACGGCGCGATTAAGGCATTGCATGATCACGGTTATAAAGTGCCAGAAGATGTGTCTGTGATTGGCTTTGATGACTTGCCTACGTCTAAGTATTTCACGCCAGCACTGACGACGCTGAGACAGCCGATTGAAGAGATTGGTGAAGTGTGTGCTCAGTCGATCTTGAACTTGTTATCTGGCGAGCGGCATGAAGCAAGGTTGCCCCCCATTGATTTAATCGTCAGAGAGTCGACCAAGTCTTTGTATCGTTAATTTCAAGACAAGCCTCAAGGTGGTACGCCCGTGATGATTCGTATTGATGTCAGTGCGAACCGTGGTGCAGGAATACCGCTGAGTAAAGCTATCGCTCTCGCTGCTGATATTTACGCGCTCACATTGTTTAACATGGGGATTGAATTACGAGCTAACTTAGCTGTGAGATAATTAAAATAAACCTAACTCTGAACTAGTCGATCAGTTTGTAGTGCACCAATATTGAGGTGTTACGTGTGCTTACGTTTGTAGAGCTATAAATACTGTAATATCCAACCAAGTTAAACGTCACTACTTAGCCTTCATCCTAGACGGCTTTATTATAGGTTTTCGAATGAAACAATTAACTCTAGCTCTCATTTTGTCCTTTTTATCGTCAGTCAGTTACAGTCAGGATTCTGAGTTTTATCCTGAATACTATTCCCAAGAAGTTATATCAAATGATCACTTAACTTTTGTCCTTAACTTTGATTTGGACTTTAAGTATGACAAAGAACGCTACATTGAAGCCGCTAACAAATGGCTAGGCATAATCAAAAAGGTTGATGGAAAAGATCAGCACACAATTAACATTGAAATTATTGTGTCAGATGATGTGGAAGAGTACGGCTTAGCGGCAGTAGAAGAGTATGAAGACAATATCCCCTCATTAGGCATTATCTGGATTAGCTCAGACCTCCATGAGCCTGATTTTGATCCCAAAAGCTATAAGCCAACTATTTTGCATGAATTTGCGCATATTCTTGGCGTTGGAACTTCAAGTGACGGGTTTATAGACGATTCAAAAGAGATTGCCGGTAAAGGTTTTTGTATGGAAACCAGCAAAGCAGTTACTGCCTATAATGAAGCTTATAATAGAGATTATGAATGCTTGCCATTTTCCGACGGCGGTCATTTATACGATTACATCAATGGGACTGACGACAAACGCGGTAAGGATTCTAAAGGCCGAACTATTCCGCCAATGCCTAAAGAGTTAATGGCTAATGGTGATGACTTGGGACCGGTGACGTTGTCAATTATTGATGATCTGGGCTTTGAACTTTACGATTGACTCTACTACGCCCTTAACTGGGCGTTTTTTAATCCCCAAAGTTAATTCAATCACTACTTATCGAAAAATTCGGATTTGTTCTCAGCCTTTATGTTCAGCTAGTTCTGATAATTTACAATAAAGATTGATTGGTTTTTCATCATCTCAAGTAATACGGGGCATGTAAGCTAAATCACTTTTGCCCCCTTCTTTGTTTTGACTGGCTCAACACATACTTCATCAAAGCCTCATCTGACTTACTTTTTCTAATCTAACTATGTGACCAAATTTACTAACCCACTAAAACTCACTGAACGAAGGACACCGTGCAACCAAGTATATTTTCTATACATACGATAACAGTGATAGTTTTTCATTAAACTTTAACTGGTTACGCATACATGACTTGCAACTTGGCACATTAATTTACGCTATCTAGAAAATTTTTGTATTTTATTGCAGAATCATTCTGCCTAGTATTGCTGTTATACATTTGGGAGGTAAAGTTGAGCTATTCATTTGATATTAAAAATTCAAAAGATCTATTTCACGAATTTTCTCGCTTAGCAGGAGAATATCGTAAAGAACCACTATCTTCTGGCTCTGCGGTAATCTGTGCAATTTTTTCATGGCACGTAGTAGAGTGGATCTATCGAGAATATCCTTCATTAATTGCTGCATATCCAAAGGAACGAGATTTTAAAAATTTCATGAAAAGCTCCTGCCCTGCTCTTAGCTACATGCAAGATATTGCCAATGGCAGTAAGCATCGTGGCATTACAATGTATAAACCTGTAGTTACAAAGACAGAACGACATCAAGGTGCATTTTCTTCAGCTTTCTCTAAAGACTTTGATGTATCTAGTTTAAAAATTGAGCTTGATAGTGGTGATATTGTGTACTTTGATGAAGAAGTAGATAAAGTAGAAGCTTACATTAAACTGTTTTTCTCTAGCACGTTGAAAGAAAATGTATAACGATAAATTTAAGAGTGAATCGAGTAAAGCCTTACAGGCTGTATCAGCATTCGTTATGTTAATAACCTCTCTATATTTTGGTTACGAAAGTAAACCTACGGAAATGGGATTAACCATTGTGGCTGGCTTCTTAGGGCTTGTGTTTGCAAATCTAGAAAAATTTCAGAGCTTCAAAGCAGGTGGAGTTGAAGCTCAGCTAAAAGTAGATCAATTCGAAGCTATATTGGAAAAAGAAACAGAAGCACCAACTGAAGAAGTAGATGAAGCAGAGGCACAGGTGCCCAACGTAGATCTAGTGCCTGAAAATACTAAAAGTGTCCTGAGCGCATTACAAAACCACGAATATACATGGCGCTATGTTTCAGGCTTATCTAAAGAGACCAACCTCTCTCGGAATCAAGTCAAAGAATCGCTCTTATGGCTTTCTGAGCATGGATACGCAAGGAAATCGCTTGGTAAAAGCGGGGAGATTTGGGCATCTACTCAAGAAGGGCGCTATTTGTTTGCGATCATTCGCTTTAGTGATGTACCAACTGCGTAACAATCGTTTAAGGTTTCAAGATACTTATTCTAATCTATCTAGAGCACGTTAGAACTTAAATTCTAACGTGTTTCTGTCCAAAAACGAGTTAGCGCTCTGCTGTAGTGACCCGACTATCAGCTAACCCTTTTTAAAGTTCGTCAACTTGAGCAAACCTTAATAATCACTGGCTCGAATCACTGAGTTGATTTTTCATATTCGCCAGAAACGAAAAATGCCGCATCCATGCGACATTTTTCTTTTGGCGGCCAAACCAGTTTTGCTATATCCATTCTAGATTTCAATCCATTAGGAGATTATTCAGAATGTACTTATAAGACGCTGTTAATCTTGATTAGTTCCCTTTACGCGGCATTTTTTTTCGATTTATTTTCTAAGTCGAATGACGCTGCGATTAATTTCTTGGTGTAGTCATTTTTCGGTGCATTGAAAATCTCTTCTGCAGACCCTTCTTCCATCACTTCACCTTTCTGCATCACCAATACACGATCCGATAAGGCTTTGACTACCGAAAGGTCGTGGCTGATGAATAGGAAGCCGATATTGTGCTTGGCTTGAATGTCTTTTAGCAGGTCAATCACCGTCAGTTGTACAGAGCGATCGAGTGCTGAAGTCGGTTCATCCAATAGAATGAAAGATGGTTCAAGAATCAACGCGCGAGCAATCGCAATACGTTGTCTTTGTCCGCCCGAGAACTCATGTGGATAGCGGTTAATTGAATTGGGTTCTAAGCGAACTTCAATCAATGCTTTGCGAGCTCGTTCTAATCTTTCTTTCTTGGATAGATGAGGTTGATGTACCGTTAAACCTTCAGTGATGATTTCCCCAACGGTCATGCGTGGTGATAAAGAACCATAAGGGTCTTGGAATACCATCTGTACATCTTTCTTGAGCTTGTGACGTTCTTTATCGGTTAACAAACTCACATCTTGGCCTTTGTAAACAATACGTCCGGTACTTGGCAGTAAGCCGATCAGTGCACGTCCTAGCGTTGACTTACCTGAACCTGACTCACCAACTATACCTAACGTTTCACCTTGTTTTAGGGTCAATGAGATGCCTTTTACAGCTTCGAAATATTGACTCTTACTCTTAATGAAGTGGGATTTCACTAAGAATTGAACACGGATATCATCGGCACACAGTAGCTCTGGCGCCGATGCTTCTACAGGAACCTTAGCGCCTTTCGGAATTGAGTTGATCAGCATGCGTGTGTAATCGTGCTTAGGATTTTCGAATAGCTCTTGAGTGAGTCCTTCTTCGACCAATTCCCCTTTACACATCACGAGTACTCGGTCGGCAAAGTGTTTTACTACACCGAGATCATGGGTAATGAACAAAATCGCCATGCCCATCTTGCTTTGAATTTCTTTGATAAGAGAAAGCACTTCAGCCTGAACCGTTACATCTAAAGCCGTAGTCGGTTCGTCTGCAATCAGAATATCTGGTTCATTGATCAGAGCCATTGCGATCATGATGCGTTGTAACTGGCCGCCTGAAAACTCATGTGGGTATTTGCTGTATGCCTGTTCTGGCATTGGTAGATGTACAAGGTTGAAAAGCTCAAGCACACGCTGCTTCGCTTGAGATTTCGATACATTACGATGACACATAATGGCTTCAGCCACTTGTGTGCCCACGCGCAGGTATGGGTTGAGAGAGGTCATTGGTTCTTGAAAGATCATTCCGATCCTGTCACCACGAATTGACTGCATCTCTCGTTCAGTCTTTTTGAGTATCGACTGACCTTCAAATTCGATTTCCGATTGAGCATCAATAATGGCGTTGTCAGGAAGCAAACGCATCAAAGCGTTGGAAGAGACAGATTTACCTGAACCCGATTCGCCAACAATGGCCAAGGTTTCACTAGAATTAAGAGTAAAGTTAATCTTTTTTACCGCATCAATGATTCCATCATTGGTTATGAATTTAACGGAGAGATTATTAACTTTAAGAATGGCCCGGTCCGACATGATATATCCTTATCAATTTAAGACATTAGGTGAAGATTGAACTTCTGAAGTGGTTTTTAGTTGCCCAAAATGGTGATGAGCGCGTTGAATTTGTTCTAGCTCGAGCATCCAATGTGAGCTGCGCTGAGCACTGCAAAATGCGATCAGGTGATTGAGTAAATCTTCGCTCTGCTTTTCCAATAACCTAAAGGTACGTTGAATCAACTCTGTACCCTCAAGAGAGATAAATTGCATCAATGCATAAGATTGGTTCAAGGTATCGAAGGCTTGTTGCTGTTGGCCTAAACGATTGAGAATCTCTGATTGAGCGACACTGGCGTCTCTAAGGCCTGAAATTAAGCAAGCAAACTGGCAGGGTTTGATGTCACTTTGGTATGCCGCGTTTTGGATGTGATGAGGAAGAGAGGTGAGAACATCGTTATAGAGGCGCTGTGCTTCGGGCCAATGACCTTGTTCCATTAACTGTTCAGCTTTTAGGTAGTGCATCCAGCAGCGTTCAATTTCCATGTCCACATCCTTAATTTTAAATATCCTAAAATGTTAATGATATTTATTATCAATTGCAAATTAAAATCATTCACATGCTAAGTTGGTGAATTAAATCTCTCGTTATTGCTAAAAACGGGGTGAATTGTATGTTATTTGTTCAGTTGAACAGCTGTGCAGCGTAAGTCACTAAATTTATAGGTAATTACATCTACACTGATTTTATCTACACCCAAGTAATGAAGGACTAAGGAGGCGGCGATGGCGATGCAAAGACTCAATACAGAACAGCTGTATAAGGTAGCGGAACTCGATAAGCTACCATGTAAGTCGACCAAAGAACTGGCTCCAATTGACGAAATCGTCGGGCAAGAACGTGCACAAAAGGCCGTTGAGTTCGCGATGTCAATTAAGGAAAAGGGTTACAACATTTATGCGATAGGTCGAAATGGTCTGGGTAAACGTACCATGATCTTGCGCTACCTAAACCGACATCCTCAAGAAGTACAGGAGCTTTTTGATTGGTGCTATATCGCGAATTTTGAAGACATTCGTACACCTAAGGTGCTGAAATTACCTCGTGGTGTTGGCAGCAGTTTGAAGCAAGATATTGAAAAGCTGATGCGTAAGCTTCTTAAAGCAATGCCACTCGCATTCGATAACGAGATGTACTTTAACCGCGCTGACCGATTAAAAAATCAGCTGGCCGCTAAGCAACAAGCGGCGTTAGAAGCGATCAGTCAAGAAGCAAAAGATAAGGGCATCAACCTGACGATCACGACTCAGGGTGACTACCAATTTGTCGCGATGAATGGCGATGATCTTCATACCGAAGAGAGCTTCGACTTACTCACGCCAGAAGAGCAAGATCAATTCGATAAAACCATTGATGGATTGGAAGTCGGGCTGCGGACCATTTCTCGTGAACTGACTGAGCTTGAAGAGACGTACACAGAGAAAGTTCAAAAGTTGAATGATGATACGGCGCGAGATGTTATTACCCACTTCATCAAGCAGTTGAAGCAAGATTACAGCCAATATCCTGATATTAAAAAGTACCTGACAGCACTGCGTAAAGACATTGTCGACAACGCAGATATTTTCTTAGAAGAGAGCACAGAGCAAGCAGAAGTTGCGACCGCCTCTTTGGATAAGAAAATGCCACGTCGCTACAAGGTGAACGTGATTGTGAGCCAGAAGGAGGAGACTCTGCCGATCGTGGTGGAAGAGAATCCAAATTATCACTCTCTGTTTGGTTATGTCGAGACGGCAACGTTCAAAGGCACCGTATTTACGGACTTCTCTTTGATTCGTGCAGGTAGCTTACATAGAGCCAATGGCGGCGTCTTGCTGATGGATGCGGTCAAAGTACTTGAACAACCTTATGTATGGGAAGGCTTGAAGCGCGCGCTGCGTTCGCGTCAATTGAGCTTCACGTCATTAGAAAAAGAGGTCACGTTAACGGGGGCGGTATCGCTTGATCCTGAGCCTATTCCATTGGACGTTAAGATCATCCTGTTTGGTGATTATCGAACTTATCAACTACTGCAACATTACGATGCGGAGTTTGGTGAATTGTTCCGTGTGACGGCCGATTTTGAAGATGAGATGAAGCGTACTGCGGATTCTGAAATGCATTACGCACGCTTCATTTCAAGCATCGTGCACGACAACAACATGCTGCATTGTGATCGCAAAGCGATTGCTCGCATCATTGAGCACAGTTCTCGTCAGGCGGGTGACCAAAGTAAGTTGTCGTTGCACTCGGCACACATTGCCAACCTGCTTCGTGAGTCAAACTACGTGGCGAAAGGGGCGAAGTCGAACCTGATTCGTGCTACGCATGTCGACCAAGCGCTATCTAACCAACAGATGCGTGTCGGGCGACTGCAAGACAGCGTCATGGAAACCTTCACCAACGGTACAACACTGATTCATGTGGATGGTCAGGCGGTTGGGCAGGTCAATGCGCTGTCTGTACTCAGTACGACTGATCATATGTTTGGCGCACCGAACCGGATCACGGCAACCACGGCTTATGGTGACGGTGAAGTGATTGATATAGAGAGAAACGTAGACCTAGGTGGCAGTATTCACTCGAAAGGGGTGATGATCTTATCGGCTTACCTTTCTTCGGTATTTGGTAAGACAGCGAAAGTACCGCTTACTACCAATATCACTTTCGAACAATCGTATGGTGGCGTCGATGGTGATAGCGCGAGTATGGCCGAGTTCTGTGCGGTAGTGTCTGCATTCTCTAAGCAGCCGAACCGTCAAGACATCGCGATTACCGGCTCGATGAACCAGTTCGGTGAGTCCCAGCCTATTGGTGGTGTGAATGAGAAAATTGAAGGCTTCTTTGATGTGTGCGAAATCAAAGGACGTTCAAATGAGCAAGGGGTGATCATCCCACGTTCAAATGTTCACAATCTGATGCTGCGTAATGACATCGTAAAAGCGGTTGAAAAGGGCGAGTTTAATATTTGGGCTATCGACCATGTGACCGAAGCGATTGAGCTGTTTACAGGCAAAGCCGCCGGTGAGGCGAGTGACGAGGGGAGCTATCCAATCGATACTATCTTTGGTATCGCTCAAGCTAAACTGAACGCACTGCGTAAATAGTCTAATATCTATAGACCCAGCTAGCTTTTTAATTAGATAAGTGTTTGAAAATTAGACAAATAAACAAAACTAAAAAGCCATCGACATAAAAATCGATGGCTTTTTTTGATTGCGACTTTGCTCGCTATTGAGTCGTCTGTATCTGGTCTGCTTACGGTATTCGGTGAAAGCAATGTGCTAAATGACTTTACCTATTTCGCAAACAGAGCTTGGTGCCATCGAACTTCAGCTTCGCCAACAAGTGTTTGGCATTAGAGCGGCCAATATCATCAAATTCTACCCCGTATCGAGCGTAATGCGTTGATTTTTGGAGATTACAGATGATGCCTTTCAATGGCGGTATAAGTGGGCCATTGTAGTTCTCAGGTGTAACTTCAATAGATACTCGTTCGGCAATTTGAATCGCACGAGAAGTCGGTGAGGTAACAAAACGACAACCACTTTTCGATAAGTCTCTAATCTCACAGTTTGCTCGTTGATCGTTGAAGATGATTCTGGAAGCTAAGTTCACCTCGTAGCGTGTTTCTTTACGCAGTTGGGTTACTTGCATCGAGCTTGGTGTTGAAAGCACAAGTATAGGGAAGGGATCTCCAATCCTATGGTGAATTTGGCTTTTAAAGTGGATAAGAGCGCCTTCTCCTCGCAGAGAGTACGCACGAGCTGTCATCCAAAAACCTTCTTGAAAGAAAAAGCTCAGATCATCGTTGGATACGTCGGGAACCTCAACCACAATGCAGTTATCACTGTGTGTACCGATAAATTTGGTGGTGGCGAGAAACTTAGTACCAACTGGAGTCGATACATTTAGTGTTAGTTCACTGCCGTGCTCTATCATAGCCAGTGCATCGGTGCTATTTAATGTAGAAACGGTGCGGTTACGAGGATCTTGAAGTGCCTGATTATGCTCCAAAGGCTTCTTCAGTGGTGCGTTCATTATATGTTCTCCATGCGCCAACATGCGTCTGTTTGTTATATTGGTAACTTGCTATTAAGGGGCAAATACGTGCTAGATTTAGCAGGTGCAATTACATAAATTAAGTGCAATTACATAGACTAGGTAGATGTACTCACATAGATTTATAGAGTGCCTTTATCTTTATTGATTCGTTATTAAGCCGATGGCACAGAGTTATTTACTTTGTTTGTAAGTACTTAGTTCTATTTGTATAAGCTTGAGTTAGTCTATTACAAGGAATGAATACTTCAAATTTTTATTGTTTGTCGTATCAATTATTTTCAGGAGTTGAGAATGCAGGCAACAAAATGGGATCAAGATGCGAACCAGATCACAGTTGAGCTAGCACCCAACCAGTTCGCGGTTGTTAAGTATCAAAAGGATGGAGATGTACTACATATCACATCGACACGTATTCCTGATGAGCTTCAAGGTAAGGGCTTCGGTAAGGTGATGATGGAGTCGGTACTGACTGAAATTGAACAAGCAGGTTTTAAAATTGTACCGATTTGTAGCTATGTGATTCACTATATGAATAGGCAGCCACAGTGGGCACACCTTTTATCCGATAAAGCATAGTAACGAGTATATGTCTCAATCAATATCGTCAAAAAATATCGCTCAACCGATAGCGAATTCAAGTCAAAATCAGCCAGAGCTTTATCAACAAAAGTTTTATCAAAATGAGCTTTATCAAAAAATAGCGGCCTCACTGGATTGTCACCAAGGGGTTGATGTCCAGGTGATTCAAAGCCTATGGGGCGGGTATGGTGAATTAGTTCGTTTGATTTTTTCTAAAGACAGGCGTTCTTCATTCAACAGCGTGATTGTTAAACATGTCGCATTGCCAGATAAAGCAGAACACCCAAAGGGTTGGAATACCAAACTTTCTCATCAACGAAAGGTGCACTCTTACCAAGTTGAGACCGCGTGGTATCAGTCGTTTACCCAACAGTGGGATGAGCGTTGCCCTGTACCTGTAGGGCTGCAATGTGAGTTCCAAGAGCACGAGTGGCTGATTGTGATGCAAGATTTGGCCGAAATCGGTTTTCCGTTAACTTCTCAGTTTGATGTGCTTGCTGCTTTTGATGATTTAGCAATCCAAGATACTCAGTCTGATCTGGCGTCTGGTTACACACTAGAAGAGCAAAACCAGCGCGATGCTTGCCTTAAATGGCTCGCTAACTTTCATGCAAAGCACATCAATGTAGATCAAGAACATTTAGCTTCATTGTGGCAAGTCGGCACATATTGGCATTTAGACACTCGGCCTGACGAGTTAAACGCATTGGCTGATTTACCGCTTAAGAGCCAAGCGCAGCACATTGATAATCTATTAAGGGCGTGCCCATATCAAACCTTGGTACATGGTGACGCTAAGCTCGCCAACTTCTGCTTTGATTTAAAAAGCGAGCGCGCTGCTGCCGTTGATTTCCAATACGTTGGGCGTGGTTGTGCGATGAAAGATGTGGCCTTGTTCATGAGCAGCGCGGTTAGGCCGCAAGATTGCGCAGAGCTTGAATCAGAAGTGCTGGATGCTTACTTCCAGCACTTGAAAGAAGCACTCATGCACTATCAACCACACCTTTCGTTCGATGATGTTGAAGCCGCATGGCGACCAATGTTTTACGTGGCATGGGCTGATTTTCAACGTTTTGTTAAAGGTTGGAGCCCTGAGCATTGGAAGATCAACCCGTATACCGAGCAACTAACCTTACGAGTGCTTAACCAATTAGACGAACAGGAGTCCGTCAATGTTCGATAAAACCGCGAGCTGGAAAACGCCGCAAAACTTCTTATTACTGATTTCGATTGTTGTCCCTATCGCGTTCTCGAGCTGGATGGCGCTGCTGAATAACTTTGTTATTGAGAAAGCGAACTTTGATGGTGCGGATATTGGTTTATTGCAAAGTGTTCGTGAGATCCCTGGCTTCTTGGCCTTTACCGTGGTGTTTGTGTTGGCGTTCATTCGCGAGCAACGCTTCATGTTGATATCGCTGGCGATGCTCACGGTCGGTACGGCGATTACCGGTTTGTTTCCTTCACTCACTGGCCTATTGCTGACCACCATTTTGATGTCGACGGGTTTTCACTATTTTGAAACGCTCAAGCAGTCTTTGTCACTCCAATGGTTGAGTAAAGAAGAAGCCCCTGAGATGCTGGGTAAAATGATCTCCGTTGGCGCGTTGGCCTCGTTAATTACTTATGGCTCAATCTGGGTGATGTTAGAACAGCTGAAGCTCGATTTTGCTTGGGTGTACGGCATTACTGGCGGTATTGGATTTATTTTAGTTTTGGTGATGACCTTTGGTTTTCCTGAGTTTCAAACCAAGACACAACAAAATAAGAAATTGGTGCTGAGAAAGCGTTACTGGCTCTACTACGCGCTCACCTTTATGAGTGGCGCGAGAAGACAGATCTTCACGGTATTTGCTGGCTTTCTCATGGTAGAGAAGTTTGGTTACTCGGCTGCTGACGTAACGCTACTGTTCTTAATTAATTACCTGTTTAATTTCTTATTCGCAAAACGTATTGGTCGATTTATCGGTGTGGTTGGAGAGCGCAAGGCGCTGATCTTCGAGTATGTTGGTTTGATTGGTGTGTTTGTCGGTTATGGTTTGGTACAAAGCGCGGAATGGGCAGCGGCGCTGTATGTTGTCGACCATCTGTTCTTTGCACTCGCATTAGCGATCAAAACCTATTTCCAGAAAATCGCCGATCCTGCCGACATGGCATCAACAGCAGGTGTCTCTTTCACCATCAACCATATTGCAGCGGTTGTTATTCCGGTCGTATTTGGGGTGATTTGGTTATCGTCCCCTGCAACGGTTTTCTACATAGGTGCTGCGATGGCGGCGGTATCTTTGGCGTTGTCTTTAAACATCCCTAAGAAGCCCGAAGAGGGCAATGAAGTGCGAATGTTTAGCTGGCGCTAACTCTCGATAAAGACTAATAAAAAGCTCCAATAGTGATATTGGAGCTTTTTTGTATGTACTAGATGGAAATATCTAGTCAGCTTCCGGTAGGGTTAGCTTTCAGTAGGATTAGCTTCTTGCGGTTTTTAATTCACCACGTAACTTGAAGATTCCTTTTGGTGCCTTAGTCAGCAAGATGCCACAAAGTAGAGGGATCATCATAAGCAGAGACTGTTCAGATAGAACCTCACCATTGATGTAGCAAGAGATCAGCAGCGCAACCACTGGGAAGATTAGGAAGCAGATAGACGCTTGGAAAGGCGTCGAAACTTGTCCTAATTTAAAGTAAGCCACAATCCCGCCAACACTCGCCACAAAACCTAGGTACACGACAGCTGAGATTGAATCCCAAGTGAAGGACTCAACATTAACGCTTTCACCCATCGCTGAAACTGCGAACAAGAATAGAGAAGCAATTAAGCTCGGAACGGCGTTGTAGGTAAGTACTTCGATGCCTTTACAGTGCTTTTGAACTAAAACATACATCACTGCGTGAATGGCAACTGCAAGGCCTAAGCAAACCGTGCCAATAAGGTAATCATCACCACCCATTTGCATTTCATTGCCAAGGATTAAACATAGGCTCACAACAGCTGTGACCAAACCAAAGATTTGATGTTTCGCCAATCGTAGACCTAAGAATAAACCCGACATCAGCATGACAGCGACTGGCATGTTGGCGAAGATGATCGACGCTAGACCAGAAGAGATGTATTGCTCACCATAGATCATCAAAGTGAACGGAATAGCAAAATACATCAGTGCCACAATAAGCAGCCATTGACGTTTACCTTTAGGGAAAAGCAAAGGTTGGTTGAAGACTTTTGCTAATACCGCAAGCAAAGGTGCTGCAAGTAAAAAGCGTAACGCAGTGGCAAAAATAGGTGGGATAGAATGCAATGCCACTTCCATAGCGAACCAAGTGGTTCCCCAAATTAAGCAAACAGAGACAAAAAGCAAGATAGTTAGCGACTTCGAATTCATGGTGACTACTCATTAATAATTATTTTAAATCATAGGCTTGTGGCGCCTTAATGACGTGGCACAGTATAGAAAGGTAGTCGGAGAAAAGTTTTGCCTTTTTATCTCTAATTTGAGGTTTTTATGGAAATTAAATCTATAATGTAATTGTTTTGAAGAAAAATTATTTTATTTTAGATAACTTGAACAAAGCCATTATTCTTTGTGAGGTTTAATGTTGGTCGATAAATCGTCAGTTTAGCGACGTATGGAAATTTGGTTGAAAGATATTAAGAATAAGATTCAGCGTGTTGTTTTAGGTGTTCAATAAAGGCGCGAATTCTGGCTGGCACCTGTAACCCATAATTATGTACGACATAGAAAGAGGCTTTAAGAACTTGATCTTTGGGCAAGATGTTTACCAATGTTCCTTTTTTCAGGTCTTCTTCAATTGCTTGTTTAGGTAAACAGGCAATCCCCAACCCATTTAAGGCCATCATGCGGATCGTCGGAACGCTATCTCCGATTCTACTTGCCCTGAATTGATACGTGCTTACTTTGCCCTTATTAATTTCAAAGCTTCTTTGGCTGTTGATTCCTTCCCACTGATTGGCAATGTAGTCATATTGGGAGAGGTCACTTGGCGTGATTGGCTGCGGTATTTGCACCTTAGTAAGATAATCTGGGTGACAGCACAGTACTTGATGAAGCTCTCCGAGCTTAATTGCACGAGACGTTGAATCAGGAAGAGCCCCAACAGTGACCGACAGGTCTATGTATTTCTCGATAAGATCTACGCGCATATCGTTGGCCAATAGTTGAGGCTCGATACGAGGGTGGCTTTTCATAAACTCACACATTGCAGGTCCAATAAGATGTGTCATCAATGTGTGTGGGGATGTGATGGTGATAGTGCCTGCAAAATCAGAACAGGACTCGCGTACTTCTTCTTCCGCAAGCGACATTAATTTTCGCATTTCTAAGCATCGTTGATAAAAACGTTGTCCAGCGTCGGTTAAGGATTGGCGACGTGTTGTTCGAGTGAGTAATTTCACACCAAGGTGTTGCTCAAGCCCTTGTAAGTGATGGCTAACGACAGATTTTGAGAGATCTAGCTTATCAGCCGCTTTCGTTATGGAGCCCGATTCTACAATTTGGGCGAACACTTGCATGCGATGTAATTCGTTTTTCATGGTGGTTCATTGTCTTATTAAATCGAACTATGTTTCAAATATTACTGTATTTATCTATTTTAACAAACAAGTAAGATTCTCCTCGTACCTTAACAAAATAAGAAAACGGAGAGAATGATGACTATTTTAGTGCAATTTACCTTGAGCCATACTGAAGATAAAACGGCAGAGATCGTTGAGTTTTTTAATGAAATATTGCCAGATACTCGTACTTTTAACGGCAACCTTTCTGCGGAGCTTTATCAAAAAGATTTGGCAGAAAATTCCTTGGTTTTATGTGAAGAATGGGAAAGTACCGCTCACTTTAATGAATACATTGCTTGGCGCAAAGATATTGGTGATTTTGACCGTTTAGGCGCGATGCTTACGGATATGCCAATTATCACCGTCATGTCAAAAATCGTCACAGCCTCTGAGGCGTAATGATGAATAAGATATGGAGCCCTTCTTCAGTACCCGCTCCAGCCGCTAATTATCATCAATGTGCGTTGATCCCCGCAGGTTCAACGCGATTGCACATCGCTGGGCAACTAGGGATTGATAGCGAAGGAATGGTGGCTGAAGGTGCGGAACAACAGATTGTACTGGCTTGGAAAAATCTGAGAGGTGTGCTTCAGGCAAACCAAATGGATATCGAAGATTTAATCAGTGTAAGGCTGTACTTAGTGGACCGGAATGATATGTCTGACTATCAAGCCGCAAAGCAGCAATTGCCTTTCGATGTTGGTGGTCTCCCAACGACATTACTGTTTGTGCAAGGGCTCTTTGACGAGCGATGGAAAGTTGAAATTGAGGCCGAAGCAGCGAAACTGATTTAAGTCGATCTCTGTATACTCAATTGATACGAAAGACATGATATGAAGCAAAAAGCCCCTTTATTTAATCAGACTATAAAGGGGTGATTTCTTATCTAGAAATATTGCTATTCAGCGACGCATAGTGATTTGGTTGAAATCGATCCAACCATTCGCCAGCTGCTCAACAGGATTAACTGTTTTAGCATAATTGAGTTGCTGTTTTACGTGGAAAATCGGTCTATAAACACCGAACTCTATTAATTGTGCCTCAAGCTCTAGAAAGGCCGATTGTCGCTGGTGGTAGTCATTGAGAACCCATAGCTGTTCAAGGCTTTTGTTACGCCACTGTTTTTGCTCGTCAGTTAAACAAACCTCTAAGGCAATAGAACTTTGTAGCCATCCCATCCAGCTGCTGTCGAGATTGTCTGAAAACACTTCACCACTGATCAATATATCCGCATTTTGTAGGTTGCTTTGTTGGCAAAAATCTGGAAATTCGAGCACCTGATATTCGCAGCTAAAACCAAGTTCATTAAGTTGTTCACAATAGTGGCGAGCCATTTTTATGTGATCAAACAGCTGATAGGTTAGGATTTTTATCGGTTGTTTAGGCTTGTTTAGTTTATCTGCGAATTGTCGAGCCACTTTTAATGCGTCTTTGTCATTCGCCGTCACTAGCTTAGATTTCGATGGCTGACTAGACGTCGACAGCATTCCATATGCGTAGCCGACAGTATTCAGAGGAATGTCTTTCGCGACACCAAGTAAACGCAGTAAATCATTCAGTGACCTAAGGTGTTGTGGTTCTGCGAGCCAAGGGTGGCGATGTGAGTTGAGCAAGGCGTACTCGCAGCCTTTCTCCCACTGCTCTATCTCTGCTAGCTCGTTCTGTAATAACGATTGTTGATAGTGCGGATATGAGTGAACAATGTCGCAGTGCATTTCATAGTCTTTGGCTTTATCGCCAACATTCCAAATCTCAATGCCGTCTACCCAAGGTCGGTGCCCATAGTAGGCCTTGAAAGCTTCGAGTCTGGTTAGCCACTCTGACTGTTCCACTAGTTTAAAGCTGCCACTTCCAATGATTTGTTCTCCTACTTTCTTGGCAATACCTGCGGCAGAGCTCGATAGTAGCGATGGAAGGTAGCCTGCGTTGGCATTGATAGCAAAACAGAGGTGAAGCGGATCGATAACCGTAATGGTAGAGATGCATTTAAATTGCTGACTATTGTGATGGCTGCTGCCGATCAGGCGTAGAAAGTGCGCTTTGATGTCTTGCGCTAGAATCGATGAGCCGTCATGAAACACTAAGCCTTTTCGCAAAGTGAAATACCAACGATTTTCATCTTGGGACCAGTCAATTGCAAGATCACCTTCAAACGAGTGAGTACGCGTGTTGAAACGCAGTAAGTTACTGAACAGGTAACGGGTGATGTGTGCTTCAGTGCGTCGTGTCACTTCAATCGGGTCTAGGCTATGTGTGCCTCTATAGAAAGGGATTTGCAGAATATCGAGCGTAGTCGGCAAGCTCTGATAGCGGCTGATATAACCAAGCAGGAACAGATCGCGTTGCGACTCTTCAATAAGCTCTAAAGCTTGGTCGACCTTGTTTTCCGATAGTAATTCATCAATCCTCAGTTCCAACTCATGGTTCACGTTTTTGAGTAGAGTGAGTGTGGGTAGGTTGCCCCGTCCAACGCCTGACTTCCAATCAATCCAGCCTTCGTTTACTAGCTTTTTGATAATCAGTTGAGCGTTGCGTTTGGTACAACCTAGAGCTTCAGTAATTTCTGTAAGCGAAAGTTGAGTTGGTTGGTTAATGAGTACCCGAGAACGTAAAAATGCCAGTGCCTTCCAGTAATGCATAAAGGTGAAATCCTTGCTGAATCTTTCTATTTTTCTTCATCTTTTAATCTCGATAATAGGGTTATTCGATTGTTTTTAAAAGGAATGAAAAATGGAAGGTGTAAATAAAGAAGAGGCTACGTCCTCTATTTGGAAAAGCTCGAGCTTTATTGTGTTGTTTTCGACGGCGTTCTTCGTTGCATTTGGAACCAAGATTTATGACCTTGCTCTGCCCTTGTTGGTGTACGAGTTAACACAGTCTTCAGAGATGATGGGGTGGATGAGAGCGGTCGAGTTTTTGCCCAATCTACTCTTAGCGCTGTTCATCGGTGTATGGGTTGATAAGTTTAATAAAAAGCATTGGTCACAATGCATGTTGCTCGGACAAGTGCTGGTGTTGGTTATCTCATATATTGCAGTGCGTTGGCTTTCCAACCCTCTATATGCTTTGTTTCCGTGTGCATTCCTGATGATGGCGTTTAACTATGGTTATCACAATGCACGTATCGGGATGATGAAAAACGTTTTACCTCAGTACATGCAAAATACCGCCATCGCAAGAATGAGCTCTTTGTACAGTTTGCTAGAAACGGTCGGCCCGGTTTTGTCTGGTGGTCTGCTTCTGTTATCCGCGTTACATAATGTGTTTTTACTTATTGCAGTGATGTATGTGCTAGCGTTTTGGCAGCTCAATAAATTGGAATTCAAGCCGGCTATGCCCGTTGCTCATCAGTCGGTGATTAGCGCACTGAAAGAGGGTTGGCTGATCTTGTATGCGAACAAGAACATGTGGCACATTACCTTAGCAGTGATGGTGATAAATACCACGGGAGCGGTATTTTGGATTCAAGCTATCTACTTTGCAAAAGCAGAGCTGGCTTTAAACCATATGGAGGTGGGCTACCTGATTGCAGCATCTGGAATCGGAGGGCTGTTAGGTTCGTTTACTGCTGACAAAGTTCGTCAACGCATCGGCTTAGGTGTTTTACTTATGGTCTCTATTGCACTTGAAGCGGTCGGTTTTATTATTCCTGTATTATTCATAGACGGCGACCAAGCTAGCGGACTTTTAATGTCATCTTTTGTTGGTGATGGGCTGTTTAGTCTTGATGGTAAATGGGTATTAATGGGCGCGTTTATGTGGGTGAGTGCGATTGGCGTGTACAGCAGTATTTGCATCTGGAGTTACCGGCAAGAAGCTTTCGATGAGCAACATTTAGGCCGAGTTGCAGGCATTACGGGATCTTTATTTAAATTATTGATGCCCTTTGGGTTAGCGGCTTCCGGTTATTTGGTAACAGTATTCGACGTGCCAAATATTTTTGTGCTCTGCTTCATTATTCAATTATTTACCGCTTTAGCTCTGCTGATGACCAAAGTCCGACATATTGAGTAGAGCGCGACTCTTTGGTTCTTTGAGAGTCTAGCCACCAACAAAAAACGCGCCCTCAATGAGGCGCGTTTTTGAGCAATACGTTTAAGAGGCTGCGTCTACTGCGTAACAGGCTTAACTTGTTTGGACTGTCTTACTGCCAGAATAAGTTGTGGTAGCAGCGACATCACTATCATGCCGGTCATTAGCGAATACTGGACTGCAGTGAATGATTCACCCATTAACACCATGCCTGTCACGATGCCAGCTACTGGGTTTGCGATGCCACCGAAGGTGAAATCAACTACGGACATACGTTGCAGTAGCCACACATACATGCCGTAACCCAGGGCAGTGTTCAGGATAATCACCCAAACAAGTCCTATTGCGTTACGAGTATCGAAATGAGTGACAGCGTTAACATAAGGCTGTGGGTCGATGAGCGCATGAACGCCAGACGCGACAGATAAAATCGTACCGCCTAGAATCAGTTGCCACGTTAATACCTTCCACCAGTGCATGCGATTACCCAGTGACTTGGTAATGCTACTGCCGATAATGATACACATGATTGCAGCGAACATGGCGCCTAAACCTATTGGGTTTAATGCGATTTGACTTGGATTAAACAATATCCACGCCAATGTGATTAATCCAACACCAGACAAGGCTTGAATCAATTGCGGACGCTGTTTCTTTACTACCCAATGGAAGATCATCGCAAACACTGGCACAGAGATCATACCTACACCGGAGATTGCCGAAGGCAACGTCAACGCCATCACGAAGATTAAGCTGAAGAAGGTCGCAATATTGATAAGACCCAATGTGAAAATGATCTGCCATTCGCCTTTTTGAGGCAGTGTCGGTTTTACTACTAGCAATAACAAACCAGCAGGCAACGCACGCAAAGCACCCAATAATAAAGGGGGCCATTCCTGTAGCGTAAATTGCGTCACTGCATAGGTTGTTCCCCAAAAGAACGCGGGAATCATTGCTAATAATATATTCATATAAAATATCTTTACGTTAAGATAGTTGATTGTATGAACTGTATACCTAGATCATATGGTTGTAAAGTATCTTTATGTTAAACTAGTTTGAGGTAAACAAGACTAACAACGGAGCGAGATCGCAAATGGATGCTATCGACCGCGTAGTAGATCAATGGGCAAAGGAAAAGCCTGAGTTAGAAACTGAGCCAATGGCAATGATGGGCCGGATTATGCGTATTGCCAAGTATATGGAGACGCAAGTTGCCGATCTGCATAAAAATTACGACATGAAACTTGGTGAGTTTGATGTGTTGGCAACGTTGCGACGTTCTGGGAAGCCTTATCAACTGACGCCATCAGAACTGATCGGATCGATGATGCTGACATCAGGCGCAATGACCAATCGCCTTGGTAAACTAGAAGCTAAAGGGCTGATCCGTCGTGAGCACAGCAAAGAAGACAGACGCAGCGTGAGTGTTCAGCTAACCAAAGATGGTCTTATTCTGATCGACCAAATGATGACTGAACATGTCGAAATGCAGAAAAAATTGGTTAAGTCATTGTCTGCGAGCCAGAAGAAGAACACTAACCAACTTCTAAAAGCATGGTTGAGTGCTTACGAATAATTTTTAGGTGACTGAGTAGGGTACGACTATGGACAGTATTCAAAATAATACGGAAAAAACAGATATGCTTGAGAAAGTAGAGCGCGTTGTATTAATTAATGGATTGGAATATGAGGTTAGCGGAAATGTTCTTAATCTTAAGCTAGGCAGATCGGGTGGAAAGGTAAAAATCAAATACGATTACGCGACGAATTCATACGTCTACAACTGTAATGAGTATGCTATTGGTTTTTCCAGTCTCATCTTCTTCGTTCTTTCGTTCAATACTCTGTATCAAGTTGATCACCAAGCATGGTCTGGTTATGTCGCGGGTTTGATGTTTGCTGGAGCAATATTCAATTTGATCCAATTAGTGCTATCGCACGTCCAAATGTTAGACATTAAAGCACAGCTAAGAGAAGTAGGTATCTACCTCAAGTCTGGCGCGTAAGAGCCTTTAACATCTTGTGTATCGTGAACAACTGAACAACTGAACAACTTAGCCATTTCTGAGTAACGAGTGGTTAAGCCCTGCCATCGGTGGTTATAGGCCCAAATAAACAGCGTTAACACCAATTCTTAGTGCTGTTTTTACTTTCCTCTTACACACTTTTCTTATATCGAACCTAGTATCAAATTTCTCTTGGTTATACAGGCAAGCTTCTCATTATGAAGAACTTTTTCGATAGCGAGCTCATGCTCTCTAGCTCCTTGAACTTCGTTCTGCTGTCACTTGGACTAACGCTCCTCTTACATATTCCAATTTGGTGTGGATTCAACCTGAGTCGGCGAAAATGGAAGCGTATGGATTATTTATGGCCGTTTTTAGCGGGTATCGGAATGCTTGGTGCCGTGTCTGAGATTAGAGCGAAGGTGGCGGGTGATTGGGTTGAAACCGAACAAACCAGAGCGGTGGCGATTTTAGAATCTGTTCAGCGGTTCTCTTTGGATAAGCTGAGAAGTGATACCTGTACAGGTCAGCCATCTTTAGATAATCACGCTCAGTACCACGACGCGTGTTTGTGGTATTTGAATACGGCGATTACGTTTAAAGATGTCGATTTCACCTTGTTACCCAATGCATCGGATTTTACGGTTCCTGCGCCTAGCGTGTCGTTAGTTGAAAGTGATGCGGTGTGGGTGTACGGTATGCTGAGTCAGTATGAAAAGCAGAAAAACCAATATATAAAAACCAGAGAAGCGCAGGTGAAGCAGCCCCTAGAAAGTATCTTTTGGTATGTGAGTCCTTACTTAGTGTGTTTCGCGATTGCACTACGTCTTACTAAGGTGACAGCAGAGCTCAAGTTGGATAAATGCTCATAGTTCACTGAATGTTTGTAGTTCACGGTTCATCGCTATATCAATGGGTAACTCAATAGCTAGGCAAGCGTATAACTTTAGGTAAGCGTATAACTAATAGGATGTGTCTGAATTAGAGATAAAAAAATAGCGTCAGTATTGAATTACTGACGCTATTTTTATGTTGGATCCAACAGTAGCGGAAAGTTGTTTATAAAGGTGGCTACTTAAATTGATATCTAACCGAAAGTTGTAATTGAGGGCCGTAAAGACCGTTGTTTTTGGAAGCAACTGCAAACACGGCTTTATCTGTGGCATGGAACCTGGCTCCAAACGTAAAGATTGAGTGCTCTCCGTTAGAACCCGCAAGCACATGGGCTTCTACTCTCTGAGTGATCCACGCTCGAATACCCGCATTAAATTCGACATAAGCTTTCGTTTCTCCAGCTGCGTATGAGTTTTTGTTGAAATGGAGTAGCAGCTGCGTATTTAAGTCGATCCCTTGAGTTATTGGACCATAAACTTGAGGGCCGATGTACGCATCAAAGTTGCTTTCATCTTCGGCTGTGTTGGTACTAAGGCCGCCCAAAATCGCCAAGCTATCGTTGATGTCGCGTCCACCATCCACGCTTAACCCCATAGGCTTTGCTTGCATCCCAAGTTCTACAAAGTCCGTTGTGAAATTTGCCGCAGATATAGCTTGATGAGAGAAGAGGCATAGCAGTAGAGGTATTACATTTTTAATTTTCATATGACTTACAAAAGATAGTAATAGTGGAGTAAAGCGCTTGGTCATGCTTTATTTATTGTCACGCCAAAGCGATGAAGTTCTTCGAAAGTTAAGTCAAAGAAAATGTCTGTTCTTGTTGTCCATCTTGATTGTGCTGTATAGGGGGGCGATAACCCATTCCTTTGCTTGATGATTGTATATTAAACATAACTGCAATAACCAACAACGATTTTAATTTTTTTTGTATAGCTCTAAGTTCTGGTTCAATTATGGAAATAGTTAATCCTAACTGTATGAATGCAAAAATGGGCAGTTTATCTGCCCATTTTTATAACTGTAATGAATGACAAATCTTCCCTTAGATCGAGATTCAACTCGATATAGACAGTGCGAACGACAACAAGATTGGTAGGGTAACCACACTTAGGAAGTTGCCAAACAACACCATGGACGCGACCTTAGGGGGCTCGACATTGAACCTCTCTGCAAACAGGTAGTTCATCACAGCGGGTGGCAGCATGGTGAACAGTACCATCATTTGTAAGTGCAGCGTCGGCAGTGGGATAAAGAAGTAGATGATGATAAAAGCGATGGCCCCTGTGAACAGTGATTGAGCCGTACACAACAAGCCTACTTTGAGTCCTCTTAGCTTCAAGTTGACCATTTGCGAACCCAACGATAGCAGCATGATAGGAACAGCAGCTTGCCCAAGCAGTGATGTGGCTTCGTAGATCGGATTCCATATGGTAACTTCAGACAGGTTGAGCGTCATCGCTAGCGCAGCCGCTAAGAAAATCGGCATCTTGAGGATCTGTTTGATCGGATTACCGTCGCTCAATAGCGCTAAGCCAACACTAATATGGGCACATGCTGATACCACAAATAGTAATACCGCAGGGGCTAATGCGCTCTCGCCAAAGGTATATGTGAATAGGGGAATGGCTAGGTTGCCACTATTACGGAACATGTGTGGCGGAGCCCAAGCCTTGAAATTGAGCTTAAAGATCTTACAGATCGGAATCATCAACAATGCAGGCACTAACACTGCGACCAAAGAAGCGGTTATGAGTGGCAATTGCTCTGTGTCGAGAGGCATGGTGGTCAGCGATGCAAACACTAGCGCAGGAATACACACATCCATGTTGATGCGATTGATCGGTTTGAAATCGGGCTTGAGCCAACGACCGACCGCAAAGCCAGCACTGGCTAAAGCAAAAACGGGAAACAGAATGCTGATGACCTGTTCGAACATAGAATTCCTTTCTAGGTTTAGTACATCCATTTAGCGGAGAAACGAATGTTTTAGAGAGCGCTTTAGATACGTAAAAAATCGAGATGTACAAACATTAACCTATCAACATAATGAGTTGGCGTCACCGAAGATCGTTGTCTGTCAGTGGTTAATTTACATTTCTTTGAATGAAGTACAAAAAAGACCAGTGGCATCAGCAACGGGTCTTTAAAGGCTAGATAAATCTGGACGGGTTCTTTAATTAACTACGGTGACCACTAAACGCGATTATCACCACAGCTGTAGGCAACGATCTGGCTGATTTCGCTCAGGCTACGACCTGATTGTTGCTGCCACTCGTTGAAAGCCTTGCTCGCCGCGACTTGTGCTCGCTTGGTGTTACGGCCGCTATCCACCACATCGGTACTGCGCAGGTGCGCTTCAACATCTGATGACAAGATGAAGGTGTCTTTACCCATTTGACGCAGAGTGTAGGCACCAGTATTACCACCTAATCGCTTGCCGTGTTTTTTCAGGTAATCCCACAGCTCTGTGATACGTTCTGATGGCCAGTCGGCAACCATTTGCGAGAATGAATCGGCTTCACGCTTAGCATTGTGGATCATGGTGGCATTGGCAGGGATGGTCATCACTTTAGTGAGGTGGCGAATAATGCGCGGGTCTTGCGCTTTCTGTTCCCACATCTCATTTGGCAGCATCAGCATTTTCTCGATGTTGAATTCAAAAAACACTTCTTCAAATTGCGGCCATTTCTTTCTCACTACATTCCATGAAATACCACATTGGAATACCTTTTCGGTAAAGGCGGCAAGCCAGCGGTCGTCGGTGATTTGTGATAGCTCGGCTTGTGAAAGTGGTGCTCGAACAATTTTTTCGAGTTCGGCCGCTCCGCCTTTTCGGTGAGCTGCACGTTGATAAATAGTGTCGAATTTTTCTTGGGTCATGAGGTTCCAAATTACATCTGTGTATCTTGAGTGTGTAGCCAATGCTTAATGATATGGGGTTGAATCTAGCAATTAAAACCAGTTTGTTGATCAAAAAAAACTAGCAGAGCTTTAATTCCATCTGATACAAGGGCCATGTTTTACCATTGAACTCTTTTACGCTCGGCTCTTTGTCTACCACCTGAAAGCCCGCTTTGTCGTAGCAGCGTTTTGCGCCGTGGTTTTGCTTAAATACGGCCAAGGAGATGGTTGTGACATCAGGGATCTGTTTCGCCGCTTCTAATGCACTTTCAAGCATGGATTGCCCAAGCCCTTTGCCTCGTTGGTTTGGGTGAATCACCACTCGGCAAAAGCGAAGCTCACTGTCTGACATGCGCTGAAATTCCATAAAGCCAAGCAAGTCACTGGCGTTTGAGTTGGCGTTCGAATCAGTGTTCGGTTCAGAGTATGACTTAGATGCAGAAAAGGTATAAAGCTCGACATGTGATTCTTGAGATCGTTCGATGATCGAAGCGGCTTCCAATGGCCAGCCAAAGGTTCGTCCGCCCCATAGAATGTAGTCTTCTTGGGATGTAAACCAAGTGATGATCTCTTCGGCGTCGGATGCTTTAAAGCGGTTTATTTCCATATCCTTCTCTCTTCTTTATCGCGTGTCTCTTTTTTTAAGCCGTTAAACTTCTTCGGCCAACTGATCAAGAAAGCCACGCATGTACTCGGTGCGCTTGTTGGCTTCTAATTTGGCGGATTCTGTATTCATGGTTTCAGCCAGCTTAAACAGTTTCACGTAGAAGTGGTCGACGCTGTAATGCTTGTCATCCAAGTCACGCTGCTTCGCAAACGGGTCTTCGTGGTTATACAGCTCGGCGTTAAAGCTTTGACCTACGTACAGGCAGCGAGCGATACCAATCGCACCGAGAGAATCTAGGCGATCTGCATCTTGAACAATCTGTGCTTCCAAGGTTTCTGGTGTGATGTTGGCGCTGTAACTGTGAGTGACAATAGCGTGATGGATTTCGTCGAGGTAGGACGCAGGATACTCGATAGATTTGAGATAAGAGACCGCCTTGTCAGCTGCCATCTGTGAGCTTTGGGCTCTGTCTGGGTGGTTCTTAGGGAAGGTGAAGCAATCATGAAGGTAAGCGGCAGGAAGAACGACCTCAAGCTTAGCCTGTTCTTGAGTACACAAAACCTCAGCAGTTTTGACTACTCGCTTGATATGGCTGATGTCGTGCGCGGCATCCTGTGTCATCTCTTGCTGAGAAAAATCAAGCAGTTGGCTTTCAAATCTTTTAATCACGCGTCTCTTTCTCCATCTCTAGACGTTATCAATGTTGCTTGTCGATTAGTATCGTTTCATATCGACTGTAACAGTTTCTTGCGCGATTTTTTATCTTTTATAAAAGGAATATAAACAAAAAAACCGACTCAGTGAGTCGGTTTAATAGAGAGGCTCTTCTACGTTGATTAAAGCATTATCAACGGTAATTAGAGCTTAAGCGACGGTTTGCTGAAGCTGCGCCAACACATGATGTAGGGAAGGGCTGATCGTGTGACCAAGCGCTTTCACTTCGTCACATGGTTCTACCAAATCTGGGATCTGGAAGCTGATCATGTTGGCTGCCATAGATGCGCGAATACCGTTGTTTGAGTCTTCAAACGCTAGGCAATTTTCAGGTGCAACACCTAAGCGCTCTGCCGCTAGCAAGTAGATCTCTGGGTGAGGTTTACCATTGGTCACCTCACAGCCTGTGCTTAACGAAGCGAAGTAAGAATCTAGGCCAGCCAGTTCAAGCTTCTTTTTCGCGATATCAAGCTGAGTGGAGGTCGCTACCGCGATTGGAATGTCGTTTGCTTTAAGCCATTCAAGTAGTTCGATAACACCATCTTTAACTGGGATTGCTTGGTGCTTAACAACCGCATTGTAGCGAGTGCGCCATTCGGTGTTCAGCGCCGGGTAATCTAACCCTTCGCCGTAGCCCTTTCTAAAAATCTGTTCGATGGTTTTTGCGTTACAACCAATGATGCCTAAGTAAACATCTTGCAAGAACGGAACATCTTGCGCGTGACATGCTTCTTCAAAAATCTGCATACAAAGTCGCTCGGTGTCGAGTAACAGTCCATCCATATCAAAAATAGCAGCTTGAAAATTCATATCCGTGGTTCTTTATGTGTTGTCATCGTGAGGGCGAGTATTTTGACATAGTGTCTCGGGATAGGCGAGTCAGTGTTCAGTAAGAATATGCTTAGTTAGATCGGAAATATGCTTCTGAATGACTTTGTATATGATTGATTATGAATGAAATAATATCTTTAAGTTATGAATCTAGCACTTTATAGGCCATACAGATCTAACAGTCACAATAATGGTTATCGTACATAACAAATTTAGATTTAGAGTCTGTCTTACTATTACATTTCATAAACTTACGGTTCAGTTAGCGTGACCATAATCTTAGAAAAAACAATTTGCGAGAGTCTGCAATCATAGTGTGACCAAGCGATAAGTAAATAGCGGAACTTAGGGACAAAATATCATTAGTCCACATTTTTAGCAGGGTTGCTTATGTTGTATTTTGAGTTTCTATTTTTATTAGTCGTTCTTTATATCGGGTCTCGATATGGCGGTATTGGCTTAGGTGTTGTTTCTGGTATTGGCTTGGTTATCGAGGTGTTTGTCTTCAAGATGCCACCAACGTCTCCACCTGTCACCGTAATGCTGATCATCCTCGCTGTTGTTACCTGTGCTTCTATTCTTGAAGCGGCTGGTGGCTTGAAATACATGCTGCAAGTGGCCGAAAAGGTACTGAGAAAGAACCCGAAACGCGTCACCTTGATAGCACCGTTCGTGACTTACTCGATGACATTCCTATTAGGTACTGGCCACGCGGTTTACTCCATCATGCCTATCATCGGTGATGTTGCACTGAAGAATGGTATTCGTCCTGAGCGCCCAATGGCGGCTGCATCTGTTGCATCTCAACTGGCGATTACTGCATCTCCAATCTCGGCAGCAGTGGTTTATTACCTCGCGCAACTTTCTGATATCCAACACTCTATTACTCTGCTTTCTATTTTGATGGTGACGGTTCCTGCAACGCTGTTCGGCACACTTTTACTTTCTCTGTATAGCTTGAAACGTGGTAAAGAACTGAACGACGATCCTGAATACCAAGCGCGTCTAAAAGATCCTGAGTGGAAAAAACGCATCGAGAGCACCACTGCGACCTCTTTGGATGAAGTGCTGCCAACTTCGGCTCGTAATGCGGTATTGATTTTCCTACTTTCAATTGTCGTGATTGTTATCGTGGCGATGGTGCCAGAGATCAGAACCATCGTAGACGGCGACAAGCCAATCAAAATGTCGGTGATCATCCAAATGATGATGCTCTGTTTCGGCGGTATCATCTTGCTGGCAACCAAAACTGACCCGCGTGATGTGCCAAACGGTGTGGTATTCAAATCGGGTATGGTGGCGGCGATTGCTATCTTCGGTATCGCTTGGATGTCGGATACTTACTTCCAATACGCAATGCCTCAGTTCAAATCTGGCATCGTAGAAATGGTAACTAACTACCCATGGACGTTTGCACTAGCGCTATTCATTGTATCGGTTGTGGTGAACTCGCAAGCCGCTACTGCACGTATGATGCTGCCTGTTGGTCTTGGCTTAGGACTAGACCCAGGCCTGCTTATCGGCTTAATGCCAGCGGTTTACGGCTACTTCTTCATCCCGAACTACCCATCAGATATCGCTACGGTTAACTTCGATGTCTCTGGTACCACCAAGATTGGTAAGTGGTATTTCAACCACTCATTCATGTCGGTCGGTTTAATCGGTGTAGTGGGTGCATGTTGTTTAGGCTACGCATTGGCACAGATTTTCATCGCTTAATTAAGCGATAGCGAAATAACAAACAAAAACAGCGCCTGAATTGGCGCTGTTTCTATTTGTTCTGTTTGGACGTATTAATTCGAACCTAGATTTCGAATTAATAACTAATATTAGCGAGCCTCAAAAGCCAAAGACTGAATCGCTTCTTCAATCGTCAGGAAGTGGATCTTCATTAGGCACACTTCAGCTTTTTGGAACTCGTGATTTCGAATCAGTTTGGTTACGCTTTCAACTGAATACTGGTCTACTCGTTTCGCTAGAGAGAGTTGGTTTGAGCCCGATTGCAGTGAATAGCTGTCGCCTTCTGAATCGATGAGGTAATCATCTTCGCCTAAGATCATCTCTGAGCATTCCGCCTGAAATTCTTTTTCGGATGCGACGTAAATAAGCTCATCATCACCGTCGAGTTTTACCAAAGATGGCCAACTGATCATTACTGCCTCTCAATCATGGATGTTGAAATGTATGTCTGGACTATAAACACTTTTCGCTGATGGATCATCTCTTAGCCCTAACGACTCGAACGTTACTTACTTAGAGACCGACCTAATGGTGCGAAGTAACCTTGCAGGGCTTGGAAAATCTCTTCTCGATGCGCCATATCAGGATACACAGGGTACATATCCGGTTTGGTTGTGCCATCTACCAAATAAACGTTTTTGATATCAGAACAGGATTCAATTACTGACTCAAAGGCACGCGCCATCATCTCTGTTGGTAGTGAGAAGTAACGGGCCGACATCGCTTTGTCGGCAATAACACTTCGCGCCACGTAATCGTGTTTGTCTAGGTTATTGTCGCTGAGTAGTGTGGCATCGAACAGTGACATCAAACTCTCGTTTAATGGATGAGGTCGCACCTTTCTATCGTGTAGCCAACAGTCACTGGCGAACAAGATTTGCTTGCGAGGACCGGAGGTGTCACCAATCTCAAACGCCTTTTCGGCAATGTAGTGGTCAAATGCATGCCAGAACTCATGCGCTAACGCACCAGCCCCTGCGTTTTTAGCGAGGGCTAACTCTCTTTGATTTGGTGCGTAGTGTGCTTGTACACCCTTTCTGCCACCACTGCCGAACGCTAAGCCTAATGTGCCACGTAAGCCAATCGCTTCTGGTGGCAAAGCCAAGATGTAAGCCAAGTCTGCTAACGAGTCGAATATCAGATTTGCAGCGAGCTCTTTCTCTTCTTTCGTTACCCAAGCGCCTACACGAATGCTGCCCATACCGAAGGTCTGTTTGATGTCCATGAATGACACCTGATCGCCATGTCGGTAGTCTGGGCCTTTGCGCGTTTTGTATTTAAAGTGGGTTAACTTCAAAAGGGTCCTTGGAAATAGATGTAGTTTAGCGCTGTTGTGTGGTGCACAGGGTTAAGTTGGGAAAGTTAGCACCTTTGTCAGTAAATTACCGAACAAAATGAGTGAGATTGTGTTCGAAAGCCTCCCATGAGGTTGGGTTGCCTTCGTGGGTCAGTGGAAATAGTGCCCTATTTGGTTTTGCATAGCTTAAACGATGTAACCTCTGCGTGACATGATAACTGTCTAGCCCTGAAATTGTGACTAAATCTAACGCTTCTAAATCTAGGTAGCCGTCCGGCATCACAGCACGTTTTGGCGCGTGAATTGTAACAACTTCACCAATCAACATTTGAGTTTGGTTACTTTCAATTGTTATCTGCTCTTTGAAGGCTAAGCCTATTTTCAGAGGGCTTTCCAAAACAAACGGAGCAGGGATCACATCATCGTAATAGGGCGTGAGACCGACCGCGTTAAATTCTGAGACTGATTTAGGATAACGAGCGGAAGTTTGATGAGCTTTTTGAACAAAGCCCGCCCCGATACTATTGATAGTGAAGTGTTGAGTTTCTAGGATATTTTCTAGTGTATGACGGCGACTTTCCGCAGTCCGGATGATGAAGCCAAGTAAAGGTGGATTCGACCCAAAATGAACCACGGAGCTCACTACTGCAAGATTTTCTAGCCCTTGCTTGTCACAGGTGCCAATAAGGTTTGCGCTTTTAAACCCCGATAAGGAGTTAATTAAACGAGCGCGCTCACGCTGGTCCATTGCTTGGATATCTTGTCTTGAAAGGGTCATTGCCTTCATATCTTCTCTTCTTCTCACTTTTGTTTTCGACGACTTGTTTACTAACTAAAATATATCTACGCAGCATCACTTTATTCCGATCATCCAGGTTGAATAAGTGGTAGTGAAAGGAGGGTTCTTTTAGAAAACTGCAATTTCCTTGAAATTAAATGTGACACTGTAGCTTAATTTGTTGTTGCAGCGGTTTGCTATTGAGCGATACCATGTACGGCTATTTCTTTGGTAAAGATGTAATTATGTCAGATGAAAAGCTCGCGCTAGAGTGGATGCGCCAACAAGCGCATAGAATTGATCCATATGTTATAAATCCATCATTTGATGAATGCGTTGAGTTGCTTGAGCCTGCCTTTAAGAAGGGCAAGAGTGTCGCGCAGCTAAAATATCTATTATCAGAAGCGGATCGCCGAGCGGGAGCTGCCGAACGTAAACATGCTGCTTTAAAGTTTGCTAAAGAAAAAAGCCCAAAGGCAGGTCAAAACCTTCGTCTGCAAAGCAAACTTCAACAAGTTCAATTGGCATTAAAGTTAGCAACTGGCGATAACAACATGACCATATCGCAGTTCTGCTCTGAATATGATGTCAGTAAGCGAGACGGCAACGAAGCGTGGAATGAAAAGTTGGTTGAGCAGAATAATAAGAAGTGATTTCGTGATGCCGTATATGGTTTAACTGAAGATCCGACAAGATTCACTTGCTTATGTATTCATTTAAAATCCTACCAATAAATGTTGCTCAACGGTATTTCAAAAGCCTGAAGATCTTCTTTTCAGGCTTTGCTAACAGCTAGCCACTCATCAGCTCCGTCTTAGTCGTTAACCACTTCCAGAAATACCGATGAGTGAATATCAGGTATTAAGGTCGAATGTTGTTGAAACTGACCTTTTGCGTTCCATCGCTCTGATTCTCCAATTTAATTACATCTCCTTGATAGTAATAAGGTTCCATTGGCATCTTGCTGTTGGTTGGCCTTGCGTAGTGAAGTACAGCGGGTTTACCTTCCTCTTGTCGAGCATATAAATAGCCAATCAGCGCATGTTCAAATTGGTGGTAGCCATTGCCCCAATGGAAAGCTTTAGTACGCTTAGGCTCAAGCCCAACGCCACCGTACTTATGATCTACCCATACATCATGAAAGGTGGGCAGGGTGTATTGCAGTACGTCTTTCATTGAACCATCGATAAGCGATACCGTCATCGCAGCTTGATCAAGCTCAGCCCATTCCCATGATGACGCCCATTGGCTGTACGGTCTGCTTTGCCAGCCCGTGATATCTTGCCCTTGCCACATCTTCTGAAGTCGCTCGCCAAAGTAGTTAGATACATTGGCAAAATCTTTTTGATATTGCGCCTGAGCCAAAGTGTGTTTCATACCGTCTAAACCAAACTCCGACCAATCGGAATTTTTTAATGCATGACCAGTTAGATAGGTCATCCAATACGCTTTAATGGTGTGCCCAAAATCATTGTGATTGGCATTCGGCATCATTGCCGCTTTGTCGTGAATTGCGCCGTAGAAGCGTTGTTCATCTTCAGAGTGGTAGTGATCAATCATGGCTTGCGTGAGCCAGTTTAAGTCATCAAGCCATTTGGCTTTGACGGGCTCTTTGAGCAGAGGAGCGACTAACAACAGGTAGCCGTTTATTTGATCAAGTTGCGCGACCAGTTCACGTCGTTTTGCACTGCCATCTTCACCGTCGGCGAGTACCCAAGCAAGACCGCTGTTGTCGCTAAGTCGATATTTATCAAAGATAAAAGCTTGTTGGGCGATGAGTGCTTCTTCTACCTTTTTGTCTTGGGTCAGGTAGTAGTACATCGCGAGTCCAACCAGCGCATACGCTTGATCTTGAGAGGTACGTTGCTGCCAATCTTGACCCGCTTTTCCCTCTTTTGTGTAGCCAATAAAGCCACCATTTTTCTTATCTTCTAGTTGATCAATGAGGTAGTAGGCACCTTGCTTGGCAAGCGCTAAAGCTTGTTTGTCTCCAGTAAGGTGATAGAGCACGCCGTAGGCATAGGTTTGGCGTGATTTCATACGCGTAAACTCCTTGCCAAAGTGGGGAGTGATCCAGCCTCTGTTCAATTCAGGACACACATCAGATACATCGAGCAAGGTACCATCATCGCAGCGGAAAGTAGGGAAATTGCCTATCGGTTCTCCCTGTGCGCTCGGCATAAGCCAGTAAGGTGCGAGCCCTTCAGAAGCATGATTGATCCAGTCTTCTCCAGAGGGAAGGGTGACATTGGCAGATACGGCCAAGCTAGTGACACTGAGTAATACGATGGTTGCTCGTAACATAACGTTTATCTTAACTATTTGAATTTAGTTGAATATAAACAATCACATCTGCACATTGTGATTAGGCGATCACAATCGACCAAATTATTTGTGGTGTAGATGTAGGACTATCTGGGTCTTACTCATTTTAATATTGCAAATAAACAATAAATTATCGTTTATCGATAAATTGTTGTTGATCATCGTTTGTTTTGATCTTAATATTCTTCCATCAACTCAACAGGAATATAAGTATGTCTAAGATTCAAAAACAAAGTCGCCGTGTGCGAATGCTACTGCAGTCCTTTCTTGCACTCACTCCGATCATGGTGTGTTACTTCTGGCTAACGGTTCAAACACCCTATGACTTTCTTAGTGAGATGGGCATTATTCAGTTTTCCATCGAGATGGACTACTTTATAACCTCTCCACTCACAGTCTCTCCACTTACTACGACAACAAGAATCATCGCAATGTTCACCAGTTTGGCGATGTCGAGCATTCTTATGTATGCATTAACGGTTCTGATACGCCTATTCCGTAACTATGAGCGAGGTGAAATCTTCTCTTTAGAAAACGCAATGTCCTATCAGAAACTCGGATATAGCTTGTTTTATTGGGTATTAGGTTCAGTTATCTATGGTTCATTGATGTCAGTGATTCTGTCGTTCAATAATCCACCAGGTGACCGTATCTTTGAGATTAGTTTCGTTGGTATGGACTTTTTAACACTGATATTGGGTATAATTATTTTGATCATCTCGTGGGTGATGAAAGAAGGTTATATTCTGGCTGACGAACATAGCCAAACCATTTAAAGGACTTGTCATGACTATCCGCATTAATTTAGACATTATGATGGCCAAACGGAAAATGCGATTAAAGACATTGGCAAAAGAAGTTGGGATAACAGAAGCCAACTTGTCCGTATTAAAAAATGATAAAGCCAAAGCCGTAAGGCTATCGACGCTCGACAAGCTATGTGAAGTTTTAGAGTGCCAACCTGGTGATATTTTAGAATTTGAACCGAATGATCATAAAGACGGCGTTGCGGCAGAGTAGCCAGTAAGGAAATCGCTTTCAAATCATCTAATAATGAACGAGTCTCGATATCGCATCGAGACTCTTTTTTAATCTATTTATACCGACTCTCCCGCCTCGTCCTCTTCAACCACATCGGTTTCTAAGTTCGCTTCTGCCAACCATTTTTGTACTGATGGGCTGTTGAGCACACGTTGCTGATACTGTGATGCCTTCTCTGAAAGTTGGATGCCATAGGTTTCTACGCGCAATGCAAGGGGGGCAAACATCGCATCGGCAATCGACCATTCACCAAACAACCAACCTTCTGGATATTGTTCCATTTGCGTCGACCATATGGCATCAATACGGGCGATGTCTTTCAATGCCTCTTCACTCAAAGCAAGCTTTCGTTGAGCGCGGCAGTTCATCGGCATTTCATTTCTTACGGCAAAAAATCCAGAGTGCATCTCTGCAGAAATTGCTCGGGCATGGGCGCGTTCTTTCACTGATTTAGGCCATGCTGCGCCGTCCAAGTAGGCTTCGTTGACGTATTCGAGAATCGCCAGTGAATCCCACACCGCAACGTCACCGTCAACCAGGGTTGGAACTTTGGCTGTTGGTGTCACTGAAGCTAGTGTGTCGTAGAAATCAGAGGTGAAAAGCTTGAGCTTAATGACTTCCGGATTCAGGTTGTAGTTGTCGAATATTAGCCATGCGCGCAATGACCAAGTTGAGTAGTTCTGGTTTCCAATATAAAGCTGCATCGTTGCTTCCTTGCGTTTAGTGGGTATGCTTTGAGACTTAGGGTAAGGTATAAGCCTTAGGGGTATGCATTTGAGCTTAGGGGATTGTATTGCGGCGCACTAACGGATAATTTTGATGCAATACATTAATAAAAACGATGGGTGGTGATTTCAATATGGATATTGATGCTTTGCGAGGCTTTCTCGCGTTTGTAGAAACCAGTAGCTTTACTCGTGCTGCGAAACAGATCAATCGCACCCAATCGGCATTCAGTGCGCAGATGCGCAAACTGGAAGAAGAACTCAACGTGACTCTTTTCCAGAAAGAAGGCCGTAATCTCGTGCTGACAGAGGCTGGCTTAGCGCTGCGTTCTCATGCGGAGCAGTTGGTCGCCCTCCACAATACCGCCCTCAAGCAAGTAAAGCGTTACGAAGACAAACAACCTTTAAGACTCGGTTGCCCTGAAGACTACAATGACACTATTCTGCCAAAAGTGATTCGCCTGTTGCAGAAAGCAGAACCCACCTGTTCTATTCAAGTATTCAGCCTACCAAGCATTACGCTCAGAGAGTGGTTGGATGATGGTAGGCTTGATGCTGCAATTGTCACCCGAGCGCCTGACAGTGAAGAGGGCTATTGGCTGACCAGTGATGTGGGTGTATGGATAAGCAGCCCAGACTATGTGTTCGATGATTCTAAACCCGTCCCACTAGCCTTGTTTCAGACCGATTGTAAGTATCACGCAGCAGCAGTGAATGGTTTAACTAAGCAAGGTACGCCTTATCAGTTGTTGGCGTGCAGTAATACCGCTTCGGCGCAACGTGCCATTGTTAAAGCGGGTTTAGCGATTGGCGCGATGGGTAAGCTGAGTGTGACTTCTGATTTGAACATTCTGGAAAATATGCCACCACTGCCTTCGGTGGATATTGTGCTGATCCTAGCGAGCAAACATCACCCAGTGTTAGACAAAGAAGTGCTTAACCAACTTGTGGAGTTGGACTCCAATTAGATTTTTGCTCGGTGAGGGTAATGTTGAGTGCGGAGCTAAAATAGATAGGCCGAGAACATGGTGTTTCACGAAGAACGTTGCGTTTCTCCGAAAACATAGTGTTTCTCGGCCTAGTTATTGTTAGACGTTGTTGGTAATTAAGAAAGCTTGAACTTACTCAGTTCACCGTGTAAATCTCCGGCTTTCACTGTCAGCTCATTACTGATTGCTACTGATGATGTCATGGTGTCCATCACTTCCACTGCTGTGTCATTGATGATCACTACATTGCGGTTAATCTCTTCTGACACAGAGCTTTGCTCTTCAGCCGCGGAAGCGATCTGATTGTTCATGTCATTAATCACTTTAATCGCTTGGTTGATTTCAGACAAGGCTTGATGTGCAGCTTCGGTTTCACTTTTTGTGTTGTTCGCTTGATTCTGGCTTTGCTCCATCAGTACCACAATAGATTGAGTCTCTTGTTCTAAGCGAGCCAACATAGAGCGAATCTCTTCTGTTGAACCTTGAGTTCGATTCGCTAGGTTACGAACCTCATCAGCAACCACTGCAAAGCCTCGACCAGCCTCACCTGCACGAGCTGCCTCAATCGCGGCATTCAGTGCAAGTAAGTTAGTTTGCTCTGCAATGCCACCAATCTCGCTCAAGATACCCTGAATAGCGGTGCTCGAATCGACTAAGTTCTGTGTTTGTTGCTGCGCATCGTTAACCTGTACAGCCAAGCTGTCTACAGCACTGGCGGCATTGTCCATGCGCGTCATACCATTGAGACTGTTGCTTTGCACTTGGCTTGCAGCTGCCGCTGCTTGAACCGCTGAGTTCGCCACTTCTTGCGCTGTTGCACTCATTTCATTGATAGCGGTGGCAAGTGAGTTCACTTCGTTAACTTGAGAATTCAGCTGGTCACGTGAAACTTCAGCACGAGCTTGGCCTTCTGTCGCGTTTTTATCCACTTGGTCAGCCGTTACCATCACGGTAAGTAGCATCTCTTGTATGCGAGATAGGAAGGTATTGAACCAGTGTGCAAGCTGAGCGGTTTCATCCTTACCTTTCACTTCAATGCGATAAGTTAAGTCACCTTCACCCTGTGCTGCATCTTTAAAGCGTTCCACTAAGTTGTTCAAAACCTTGCCCAAAGAGTTAGCAATGAATGCCATTGAGGCAATGCCTAGAAGAGCGGCGATGATTCCCGCCCACACACCTTTTTCAAGTGCTTTTGAATTCTGAGCATCACTCCACTCGGTGTAGTCATTGACGCTTTTGGCTAGGTGACTACTAGGGACAGACACCATGACTACCCATGGCGCATCACTGGTATCAATGGCAGTAATCGCGTACTCATCGCCGCCGAAAGTCACAAGACCGGCGCCTTCTCTGTTAGCGATAGACTGAATCTTTGACCATTCAGATTCCAATTCAGAAGAGACTTTTTTACCCACCATATTTCCAGCTCGGCTGTTGGCCAGTGTAATGCCTTTCCATGAAGTGATTAGGATTTTTCCTTGACCATCAAACAGGTTACGCGCAAGTAACTCACTTTGGCTTTGGAGTTCATGTAGGGATAAATCAAAGCCTAGCGAGCCGATGATTTTTCCGTCATGTTTGATTGGTTGGCTGATGGTGGTAATGAGCTCTTGTTTGCCGCGCACTGAATAAAAATACGGTTCCATCACAAACGTTTTACCTGTTTGATATGGCATTAAGTGCCAGTCATCTTTGCGCTCACCGTTGCTGTTGAGCTCGGTATTGCTAAAGCTTTCCATTGCGACAGCATCAAAGCTGTTCTGGTCATTGGGAGAGAAGAAAGGCGCAAGGTAGCCCTGACTGTTAAAACCTAACTCAGTGTTTGAGCTTAACTCGATGTTTGAGCCAGATTCGATATTCGAGTCTGATTCTGTGTTAATGCTCAGTTCCGTGTTCGAGTCTTGTTGGTTATCTGAAATCAGCGACGTCTCTGAGCCATTTTCGCTGTTCACGTTGAGCTCGTTATTCAAGACTGACTGTTGTGACCATGTCTTATCCTCCCAAACCATGTAACCCGCAAATACAGCTTTGTTTTGTGCTTCCAGTGCCGCAGTAAACTGTTTCACGATAAGCTCTGCACTTGCGTCGGTTTCTGAACTTAATTCGATGATTGAGCGCACTTGCTTAAGGTTCGCTAATACAGGGTTAAGCTGGTTAGCGATGTTCAAACCTTGTTGAAGTGCCGTGTTTTGTAAATCCGTAGCAGTGGCCTCTGTCAGCTGCGTTTTTACTTTTTCAGTGACTTGTTTATTCACATCGGTAAATGCGTTGGTCGTCATTCCCATGGCGATTAACAGAGTGAAAGCCATCGCTCCGCCCGCACTCACCGCAATTCGCGTTCGTATACTGTTAAACATATTATCTCTCTAACCAAATAGTGGTAGTTTTTCAGAGATTTTAAACAAGATACGTGAATGGAAAATTCTAAATAATGAACACAATAAGAATAGGGTGATTAAAAATATAAATAGGATGGTATAACGCTCCGGATTATGTCTTTTAGAGAGGAGCTATAAGATAGGTGTATGGCTGTTTTTATTCTATTATCTAATTGTATTTGTTGATATTTTATACTTGATGCCGTTTTTAATTTCCGGGTAAATCAGGAGGTTGTAGTTTGAGGGTGTTCTGGATATATATTACTCATTATATGACATCAGTCACATTTTAATTTCATCCGAAGTGTGGAATACCCACTTAAAAAGTATGTATTTATACTTTGCAGACTAAATTCAAGTAACTGGGCCATTGATCATCTTGATTAATAAAGAATCCCCAAGCTCTTTAGCTTTCGATAAATGGTATTGCGGCTGATCCCCAGTATTCTCGAAGTCTTGCTGATGTTGCCTTGGTTCGCTTGATAGGTTTGTAGCAAAGTTTCCTCAACGGTACTTCTTAAATCGTTATTCGTTGTGCCTTTGGTGGTATTTTGAGTCGTCAGTTGATGCTGATTATCTTGCGCTAATAACGTGAGATGTTGAGCAAGATGGCTAGGTACATGTTCTAGCGTGAGTTGTGGTTCATCACTTGCCAATAGAGCAGCAACCTTAAGTAAGTTATCTAATTCACGGATATTACCGGGCCATGAATAGGCGCACAGCAAGCTCATTAAGTGCGGGCAGATTGTCTGTTCGTCTTCTGCGTATTTACGGTGAATGTGCTCGATTAAGGCGTGCTTGTCTTGTCGGTGTTGCAAGCTTGGCAGAGTAAAGGCCAAGCCATTCAGGCGGTAAAAGAGATCTTGTCGAAACTCCCCCGTAGCGACCAACTGTTCTAGGTTTTTATGCGTCGCAGCGATGATCTGACAATCGACTTGGTAGCTCTGATTTGAGCCAACAGGCACTACGGATTTGTCTTGCAGAACATGCAGCAATCGACATTGAGCCTCCAATGGCATGTCGGCAATTTCATCGAGAAACAGAATTCCCTTGTCTGCTTGGCGGATCTTACCTTGGAAACCTTTGTGGCTTGCGCCAGTAAACGCGCCCGGCGCGTAACCAAACAGCTCAGATTCGATAAGATCTTTCGGCAGCGCACCGCAATTCACTGCTACTAGGGGCGAAGATTTACGTTGGCTTTGTTTGTGCAATGCTTTAACAAACTCGCCCTTACCGACCCCCGTTTCTCCTAAGATTAATAGGCTGATCCCTTTGTCGATAACCTTGTTGGCCTGCTGCCAAGCATGTTCAATTTGTTGTTCACCATGGTGCAAATCGCACGATGCTGAAATGGAACGCGTGCGTTTTGCAGTTGGTTGTTTGAGGTGCTGTTTCTCAAACACAAAGGGCGTGTCTAATGAGGTTCGGTTGAAGAGGGTATCTATGCATTCGCCTACGATCGAGGTTTGATCCAGCAGTTGAGAGGCGACCTGATTGTGCGCCACTACCTCACCAGCTTCATTGGCTATTACTATCCCTTGCCAACCACTGTGTAATAAAGATTTCTCACACGCGAGATCGATTCGAGTGGTGCCTTGTGGGATATGACTCAGAAGTTGATTTTCAACAAGCTGAACCATATTTTGAACCAGTAATTGCACCGAGCTGTCGTGTTGCTGTTGTTCACTGGTGATGTCCAATACGCCAACCATTTGACCTTGATGATCAAACACCGGGCTTGCTGAACAACTGATAAATCGATGCTGGTGGATGAAGTGTTGTTCGCCAATGATGGATACGGGTTTCGCTTCAACAATCGCGGTGCCAATCGCGTTGGTGCCCTTAAGTTGTTCCTGCCAACATGCTCCCGAGCTGAGTGCAATTGACGTCAGCTTCTCTTTAAACCGCTCTTGTCCCCAACTTGCCAGAATTACCCCTTCAATATCCGTCAGAATCAAACGACTGTCAGTGCGTGCAAACATCTGATTAAACAGAGGCAGAGCATTACGTTCGACGATGTGGATCAAGTCAGCCGATTGATGACGTCGCTGTTTAAGGAGCGATTGTGGCAGGCGAATGTCTTCGGGAAGTCGTCTCTGTTTTAGACCCGCTTCTGTGCTGCGGTGCCAAGAGGATGAAAGCCAATCTGAGGTGTTTGCTTGTTGAAGATGCATGACTGTTCCATGTCGTAACAGTGAGGGTGTACCAATTTGGAACAGTTGAACACTGGAGTGGTTTCCAGACGTCCGTTCAATGCCAACTCACTTTAGGTTGTAAACGTTTGGTAATCATAGTTTTACAATTTATTAACAACAAGTTTTGAAGTTCTGGCGTGTGATTTGCGTTGTTACTGTTGTGAAGAAAACACGAAGTATCAGTGTTTTAAACAGAAAGCATAAACATGGGCGTCTTGTCATGAGTTCTTTTCTCAAGACGAGCAGCCACAAAATAAGACAGCTCTCGCTCAATAACGAATAACAAATCTAAGAAGGATCTAACTATGATTTACGCACAGCCGGGTAGTGATAACGCAGTGGTTAACTTTAAAGCGCAATACGATAATTTTATCGGTGGTGAGTGGGTGAAGCCTGTCAGCGGCGAGTATTTTGATAACACTTCCCCAGTGAATGGTCAGGTGTATTGCCAAGTGGCACGCTCAACCGAGGCGGACATTAGCTTGGCACTCGATGCCGCGCATGCAGCTCGTGCAAGTTGGGCTTCGACCAGTGTGACTGAACGTTCGAACATCCTACTTAAAATTGCCGACCGCATTGAAGCGAACCTAGAAGAAATCGCAGTCGCCGAGACGTGGGAAAACGGCAAGCCTGTGCGTGAAACTTTGGCAGCAGACATTCCTTTGGTTGTCGATCACTTCCGTTATTTCGCGGGTTGTATTCGTGCGCAAGAAGGCAGCGCAGCAGAGCTCGATTCAAACACCGCAAGTTATCACTTCCCAGAACCTATTGGTGTGGTGGGGCAGATCATTCCTTGGAACTTCCCGATTTTAATGGCGGCTTGGAAACTGGCGCCTGCACTTGCTGCGGGCTGTTGTGTGGTGATGAAACCTGCCGAGCAAACACCGACATCGATTTTGGTGATGATGGAGAAGATCGCTGATCTTCTGCCTGCAGGCGTGGTCAACATCGTGAATGGTTTTGGTAGCGAAGCGGGTCAAGCGTTAGCAACTAGCGATCGTTTGGCGAAATTGGCGTTTACTGGCTCAACAGAAGTTGGCCACCATATCCTAAAATGTGCCGCAGAAAGCTTGATTCCATCAACGGTTGAGCTTGGCGGTAAGTCTCCAAACATCTACTTCCCAGATATCTTTAACCATGAAGACGAATACCTTGATAAGTGTGTCGAAGGCATGCTGCTTGCGTTCTTCAACCAAGGTGAAGTGTGTACTTGTCCATCACGTGTGTTGATTCATGAATCGGTATACGACAAGTTCATTGCCAAGGTGGTCGAGCGTGCTCAAACTATTAAACAAGGTAACCCGTTAGATACCGATGCTCAGGTGGGTGCACAAGCTTCTAAAGAGCAGTTTGATAAGATCTTGAGCTACCTAGAAATCGGTCGTCAAGAAGGTGCGAAAGTGCTAACAGGTGGTGAAATCGCGCAGCAACCAGATGATCTCGGCAACGGTTACTACATTCAGCCAACCATGCTGGAAGGGCACAACAAGATGCGTGTATTCCAAGAAGAGATCTTCGGCCCTGTTATCGCAGTAACGACGTTTAAAGACGAAGCTGAAGCGTTAGAAATCGCTAACGATACCGAGTATGGCTTGGGTGCTGGCGTGTGGACGCGTGATGCAAACCTAGCGTATCGCATGGGGCGCAACATTGAAGCGGGGCGTATTTGGGTGAACTGTTATCACGCTTACCCAGCTCATGCCGCGTTTGGTGGCTACAAGAAATCGGGCATTGGCCGTGAGACACATAAGATGATGCTCGATCACTACCAAAATACTAAGAACCTGTTGATCAGCTACGATACTAATCCGTTGGGTTTCTTCTAATACAGCTTCGTTCTAAAAGTATGAGAATGAATCATGGGTACAAAGAATAACTAACAACGCAGTTGGCTTAATTAAGAAAAACAAAAAGTAAAACCAAAACGCCCGATTCATTCGAATTGGGCGTTTTTATATCTGAATCGCTCTAGCTTTTCGAAAAGAAGATCTCTGGCTTGTGGACAGGGCCATAGTTGCCTTCTAACTGAGTGAGTTCCAAACCTTGCTTTCCTATCAGAGAACCGACCAATTGGCGGTTAAACGGGTAGCTGTCGGGGTTGTTAATATACTCTTCAACATCAATCCATTTAGCTTCTGCAATTTCATCAGTGTCTTGAATCGCGATATCTTGAGTTTGAGCGATAAGGTGACAAATAAAGTAGAGGTTTGATTTACCGAATTGATACGGGTGTCTTGTCGCCATGCCAATTACAGAAATGAATGTGGCTTTGATACCAGTCTCTTCCAAGGTTTCACGAACAACCGATTCTTCAATGCCTTCACCCAACTCAATATGGCCGCCCGGTAATTTGTAGCCTGTCATACCGTGCTCTTTAATCATCAGCACTTGATTATGTTCGTTGGTGATCAATGCGCCTGCGCCCAAGGTGTGGGTCGGAATGAAAGGCACGAACTCGACAATTTCGGATTTATGGATCAGTGTAATTTCGTCTTCCAAACAGTTGTGAAACACAAAGCCAAGCTCAGTCGCCACAGGAATAAGGTGCGAGAGAGAAATAGGCAAACTAATCCAAATGATGCCTTTGTTGTTCTGCTTTGAAAATTCGGTGATCTCGCTGAGTTCGGCATTGAATGAATCAGCATCGTGAGGTGCGGTTGCTGGGTCGATGATGATGCCGTTAAATTTGTCGAGCGTAAATTCCACTAGTGATCCTTTATTATTTTTGATTTATAGGGAGTCGAGCATAGATGGAGCTTATAACATCTTAAGGGCTTATAAAACCTGCTCTGCTTGTAGCATTTTTAAGAGCACGGCAGTGATGGGTAAAAACTGAGGGAGAGTGTAAAGCGGGCGGCTTGAAACAAAAACTGCGCTTGGAAGCCAAAGCGCAGTTTTAAAATAGGGTCTATTGGGATTCGACTCTAACGAATATAGTTCGCATCAATACTCACGTACCAGTGCTGCAGTTTGCCGTCGGCCTTTTTGATCCACAAATCATTGGTGTAGCTTTCGATCTTACCGTTAACCGTTAAACTGAACGTGTTCTCGTCGAATTCGCCAAGCTTCACGAACTGGTCTGTGGTAACCAGAAACGGGTCCATGTCGTCCACGCCAACCACATCTGAAATCACATAGTAGTGGTAAGTCAGCGGTTTGCTTGCATCATTCGGGTTGCTGCGATACGCCACAAGCTTGAATGGTTCCGTTAATGGAAGGTCGAGCGTTTGCTTGTCCATGGTCGCTGGAATCGGGATAAACAGCCAAGCGGTAAACAGACCGCTTAATAAAACCATCAGGAAGAAAAGAGTCTTAATTGCTTTCATAGCAACCTTCAAAATAGGTGATGTAGAAGACGCTATGGTAACAGGTTTGATTTGCCGATTGTAAGAGTATGAATAAGTGAAGGCGACACTGTCTGTTAGGAAACTTGAACGAATTGACACACTGTTCATAAGTCACTATCTACACTAGTGCGAGTGACCTTGAGATAGGTTGATCATCACAACACCTGCTGCCACAAATAACATACCAACCCACACCATAGTATCGAGGTGCTGGCGGTAAACAAACGTAGAAATCAAGCTCACGGTTACGATAGCCAAGCCCGCCCATAAAGAGTGAACCACACCTACAGGCATCCCTTTCATTGCTTGGCTCAAAAATAGAAATGCCGCCAAATGTCCTGAAATCACCAATAGAGCAGGGATGGGTTTAGATAAGCTGAAACCGTCGGTTGCTTTAAGTGCTACGTGAGAAAGTGCTTCCGCCATCACGCCCATCATTAAGAAAAACCAGCTCATAGTCGTACCTTTTAGTTGTATTGTTTTTTGTTGGTATAGCGGGGTATTTGAAAGTGTTAATCGTTGTTGCTGCTCTTTAGCAACAGCGTATTTGCCCAAACAGCAGGCATAAAAAAGCCCACACCTCACGCTTTTGCAAGGTGTGGGCTAAATCGGTGTGACTACTTGTTTAGGTAAGCAGCGTGGAACTCAATATGCTCATCAATAAAGCTAGAGATGAAGTAGTAGCTGTGGTCGTAACCTGGCTGCATACGTAGCTCTAAATCGGCATTGGTTACCTTAGCTGCTTCGACCAATTGCTCTGGCTTTAGCTGCTCAATTAGGAAGTTGTCCGCTTCGCCTTGGTCAACCAACATTGGCAGTTTAGTGCCTTTGGTTTTTAGAAGCTCAGAGGCATCGTAGTGCTTCCACTCTTCAATATCTAAGCCCAAGTATTGGTTGAAGGCTTTTTGTCCCCAAGGGCATTGCATTGGGTTGGTGATTGGGCTGAATGCCGAGATAGAACGGTAGCTATCTTCGTTTTTGATACCAATCGTTAGGGCACCGTGTCCGCCCATGCTATGACCAGAAATCGATTTCACTGAAGTCACAGGGAAGAAAGACTCAATAAGTGCTGGTAGCTCTGTTACCACGTAATCGTACATGTGGTAATGGCTGTCCCATGGTGCTTGAGTGGCATTCACATAGAAGCCTGCACCTTGGCCGAGATCGTAGCTTTCATCGTCGGCAACGCCTTCGCCGCGTGGGCTTGTATCAGGTGCAACAATAGCAATGCCTTGCTCAGCCGCGGCTTTGAACGCGCCGGCTTTTTGCATGAAGTTTTCATCGGTACAGGTTAAGCCTGATAACCAATACAAAACAGGAACTGGGTTTTCTTTGCTTGCGTTAGGCGGCAAGAAAATCGCAAAACGCATGTTGCAGTCAAGCGTTGCAGAAAAGTGGGTGTATTGTTTGTGCCAACCACCAGCAACCTTTGCTTGGCTAATGTTTTCGATTGTCATCTATTGTGCTCCGTTAGGTTGATGGTTTTAGGAGTAACTTGTCTATGTCATTTAAAGTTTCACCACCCACCGGGCAGGAGGTGGTGAAGACAGTTTGTTGCTTTTCATTTATAACTTTGGCCTCGATGCTCGAAAGAATCGAGGCCAAGGAGAATTATTTATCCATGTGTAGAACAGTACGGATAGATTCACCTTTGTGCATTAGGTCGAATGCTTCGTTTACGTCTTGCAGACCCATTGTGTGAGTGATGAACTCTTGAAGACCAAACTCACCTGCCATGTAGCGGTTAACGATTTCTGGAAGCTCAGAGCGGCCTTTAACACCACCGAAAGCAGAACCACGCCATACACGACCAGTCACTAGTTGGAATGGACGAGTTGCAATCTCTTGACCTGCACCCGCAACACCAATGATTACTGATTCGCCCCAACCTTTGTGGCAGCACTCAAGTGCTTGACGCATCACGTTTACGTTACCAATACACTCAAAAGAGTACTCAACACCACCGTCTGTCATCTCAACGATAACGTCTTGGATTGGTTTGTCGAATTTAGTTGGGTTGATGCAGTCAGTCGCGCCAAGCTGTTTTGCTAGCTCGAATTTGCTCTCATTGATATCAACACCGATGATGCGGTCAGCACCAGCCATGCGAGCACCAATGATTGCAGAAAGACCGATACCGCCTAGGCCGAATACAGCAACGTTGTCGCCTTTTTCAACTTTAGCTGTGTTTAGTACAGCGCCCATACCTGTTGTTACACCACAACCTAGAAGACAAACTTCTTCAAGTGGTGCTTCTTTGTTTACTTTCGCTAGAGAGATTTCTGGAAGTACTGTGTACTCAGAGAAAGTAGAGCAACCCATGTAATGGAAAATCGTTTCGCCATTGATAGAGAAGCGGCTTGTACCGTCTGGCATTAGGCCTTTACCTTGCGTTTCACGAACCGCTTGGCATAGGTTAGTTTTACCAGATTTACAGAACTTACATTCGCCACATTCAGCTGTGTAAAGTGGGATAACGTGGTCGCCAATCTCAACACTTGTAACGCCTTCGCCGATCATCTCAACGATACCGCCACCTTCGTGACCAAGGATTGAAGGGAAGATACCTTCTGGATCGTCACCTGATAATGTGAATGCGTCAGTGTGACAAACACCAGTAGCAACGATGCGAACTAGAACCTCACCAGCTTTAGGAAGTTGTACATCAACTTCTTCCATTTTTAGTGGCTCGCCAGCTGCCCATGCAACCATTGCTTTTGATTTGATATGAGTTTGACCAGGTTTAATTTCGATTGTCATTGGATGTTTCCTATATATGTCAGTACAGCGGATAACCGTGCAATTAGCTTCAACCCGTTAAGCGTAGTTGAGCTTAATTGTTTCCGCTCTCTCGTTTTGTTGGAGCCAGTATAGGTGCGAGTGAATGTTTTGATAATCCCCTTAAATAGAAAATTATTATTACGTATTTGTAATAATCGGTGTGTTCAGAGGAGTTCGGAGAGAGGGGGATTACTCAGAAAATCTAAGGACACAGTAAACAGGAACTATGTAGGTAAGACATTTATTAGAAACAAATGGGACGTAATTTAATAGCCTATGTGATTTGGTGTGGTGGTCATCAACTTGTTTAGAGTTTTGTGAGTTATTAAGGGCTGTGATTACCGAGGGAGGTTGACGGTCTAAATACCGAAGGATTCTGTCGTTGCTT
>NZ_JBGOOI010000006.1:0-65164 GCF_041439605.1 Vibrio sp. 1F169
TGGCAACAACAAAGTTGATGGCGCTATCTCATTCTCTGGTGGTCTATCTGGTGAGTTAGGCATGCAGCCAGGTAAGCAAGTAACGGTTGATACTATCGACGTAACCTCTGTTGGTGGTGCTCAAGAATCTGTAGCTGTTATCGATGCGGCACTTAAATATGTAGATAGCCACCGTTCTGAGCTTGGTGCATTCCAAAACCGTTTTGACCACGCAATTAACAACTTAGATAACATCAACGAGAACGTTAATGCATCTAAGAGTCGTATCAAAGATACCGATTTCGCGAAAGAAACGACTAATATGACTAAGTCTCAGATTCTTTCACAGGCTTCAAGTTCAATTCTTGCGCAAGCGAAACAAGCTCCAAACTCAGCACTTAGCCTACTAGGTTAATCGGTTGAAAGGCCACGTTGACTTTAAGCGTTGTTGATCACAAGCGTCAACGTTAGGCTTCCACAAATTAGCTCGTGGTGAGAGATGAGCGCTAAACAGACCCAGCTTCGGCTGGGTTTTTTATTGCCTGTTATTTAGCGAAGGTATATTTGGAAAAGTGCAGTGCTGGTAAGCAGACGCAAAAGAGAGATTCCCTATCACGCTCGTTCCTCACTGTAGGGAATGACGACTATAGGCGGTATTGATCAATTGTTTACCTGAATCGAAGTCTTTAGTCGTCATCTCAGAATCGAGTAGAACGAGATATCAGAGATCTCTGTTTGTTAAAATTCACAAGTGTAATTTGATGTATAGGCGAAATGCCTTGAATAGCGCTTAACAACGTTTAGTAAAAAACTAGGTCGGATAGCAGGGGATAAACGGTCAGTGTAGTTGTCATTGGTTGAGGGAACTAGGAGAAGGGTTTCGGTGTGATAGTCAGTAATGCCTATCTGAGGTATTGAACGAATATAGCAGGCACAAAAAACGCCACCCTTAGGTAGCGTTTTAATTAAAGCAGATAAGTAATCAGGATTACTTAGTTACTTTAAGAACTGGAGTTTCGCCAACAGTTACAGAACCAGAAAGCTTGTTCAGCTCCTTGATTTCGTCCATGTTAGAGATAACAACTGGAGTAAGCGTAGATTTTGCTTTCTCTTCTAGAAGCGCAAGGTCGAAAGTGATGATTGTGTCACCAGCTTTAACAGATTGACCTTCTTCAGCTACACGAGTGAAGCCTTCGCCTTTAAGTTCAACAGTATCGATACCGAAGTGAACGAAAAGCTCAATACCGTCGTCAGACTCGATAGAGAATGCGTGGTTTGTTTCGAAGATTTTACCGATAGTACCGTTAACTGGAGCTACCATTTTATCGCCAGCTGGTTTGATAGCAATGCCATCACCAACGATTTTTTCAGCGAAAACTACATCTGGCACGTCTTCGATGTTTACGATTTCACCAGAAAGAGGTGCGATGATTTCGATTGCACCAGCATCAGCGCTGTCATCAGATACAAGCTTTTTCAGTTTGTCAAACAGACCCATTGTGTCATGCTCCTAACGTTTAGTTTTATTCTGTAGAATATACTATACCAATCTAACAAATTAGACGACTATTTTTAGCCGTCTAACTTCATTAAGCTCTTGGTGATTACTGAGTTTTCTCAGCGATGAACTTTTCTACACAAGCTTCAATTTCTGCAGCTGTAGGTAGAGATAGTGCTTCGTCAGCCATAGCTTTAACTTCAGCGAAGTTAGAGTTACGGATTACTTTCTTAACTTTAGGGATAGAGATACCGCTCATAGAGAACTCATCTAGACCCATACCAAGAAGAAGTAGAGTTGCACGCTCATCACCTGCTAGTTCGCCACACATACCTGTCCATTTACCTTCTTTGTGAGAAGCATCGATTACTTGCTTGATAACAAGAAGAACCGCTGGAGATAGTGGGTTGTATAGGTGAGAAATCATTTCGTTACCACGGTCTACCGCAAGAGTATATTGCGTTAGGTCGTTAGTACCGATAGAGAAGAAAGATACTTCTTTCGCTAGGTGGTGTGCGATTGCAGCTGCTGCTGGAGTCTCAACCATTACGCCGATTTCGATTTCTTCATCGAAAGCTAGGCCTTCAGCGCGAAGTTCAACTTTGTACTCTTCGATTGCTTTTTTCAGTTCACGGATCTCTTCAACAGAAATGATCATTGGGAACATGATGCGTAGTTTACCGTGTGCAGATGCACGTAGGATACCACGTAGTTGGTCACGTAGAATTTCACGACGATCCAAGCTGATACGTACTGCACGCCAGCCTAGGAAAGGGTTCATTTCTTGTGGAAGGTCCATGTATGGTAGGTCTTTATCGCCACCGATATCCATAGTACGGATAATCACTGACTCGCCTTCCATTGCTTCCGCTACTTCTTTGTAAGCAACGTATTGCTCTTCTTCAGTAGGAAGTGCAGTACGGTCCATGAATAGGAATTCAGTACGGTACAGACCAACGCCTTCACCGCCGTTACGCAGAATACCGTCACAGTCTTTTACTGTACCGATGTTGCCACAAACTTCTACACGGTGACCGTCTAGAGTTTCAGCATGTAAGTCTTTTAGTTTTGCTAGTTCAACTGCTTCTGCTTCGAAATCAGATTTGATTTTCTTAGCTTCTGCTAATTCAGCGTCAGAAGGGTTGATGATGATCTTGTTGTTCATCGCGTCTAGCACAAGCATGTCGCCGTTTTTAACTTGCTTAGTGATATCGTTAGTACCAACGATAGCAGGAAGCTCAAGTGAACGTGCCATGATTGAAGTATGAGATGTACGACCGCCGATGTCACAAGCAAAACCAAGAACGTAGTCTAGGTTGATTTGTGCCGTTTCAGATGGCGTTAAATCGTAAGCAACTAGGATAACTTCTTCATTGATATCTGCTAGAGATACAATGTTGATGCCTAGTGCATTTTTAACGAAGCGAGTACCGATATCACGGATATCAGTCGCACGTTCTTTTAGGTACTCATCATCAAGCGACTCAAGTGCAACAGCTTGCTCTTCGATCACTGTGTGGATCGCGTTGTCTGCGTGCATTTTGTCTTTCTTGATGAGTGCTAAAATCTCTTCTTCTAGCTCTTCATCTTCAAGCAGCATGATGTGGCCTTCAAAGATTGCTTCTTTTTCTTCGCCAAAAGTTTCAAGTGCTTTTTGCTTTACAACTTCAAGTTGTTGAGAAGATTTGTTACGAGCGTCAAAAAAACGCTGAACTTCTGCTTCAACTTGATCGTCTGAGATAGATTGAGTGTTTAGGACAATTTCATCTTCTTGAAGTAGTAGTGCTTTACCGAAAGCAATACCAGGAGATGCTAGGATGCCTGAAATCATAGCCTTACCTTAGTTGTTCAACTGTAAACGGGAGAATGTGTGACTTTAAGTCGTCGACTAATGTCGCGCTTATTGCTATCTATTTCGAACAAAGCCACTTTGCTGTGCAAAATGGCTTTGAAAGAAGGAGACCGTATTAGTGTAGTTGATCCATAAGAGCAACTAGGTGGTCTACAGCTTGCTGAGCTTGAGGGCCTTCAGCTGAAATAGTAACGTTAGTACCTTTTACTAGGCCTAAAGTTTGTAGTTTGAACAGGCTTTTCGCGCTAGCGCTTTTGCCGTTAGAAGTCACTGTGATGTCAGCGTCGAAAGATTTTGCTTCTTTAACAAACTGTGCAGCTGGACGAGTGTGAAGACCGTTTTCTGCTGTGATTTCTACTTGCTTCTCGTACATTTTATATACCCCAATTAATTTATTTTTTGTAAGTTTGTAACCAGATTTAGCTTAACTGCTTTAGCTCAAATGCGCTAGAGGCTAGTACGCCATGTTCGTGTTAGAACTTAGACTGGTTATAAATTTTTATCCAGCCATGGTCGTCTTTTGTTGAGTACTCATGACTTTCAGAATTTGTTTATTGCTTCTTTTATTTTGAAGCGAAAAATAAAACAGACCCGATATTACCAAAGGTGAGGCAGGGATCAACAAAAAAGCCCCTAAATGGGGCTTTTTTGGACGAAAAATTGATTTGACCACATATTATTGTTGGTTCTCTTTTTCCGTAAAGATACCAGCAAATAGGGCCGTACTAAGGTAACGTTCGCCCGAGCTTGGTAGTACAGTAACGATAGTTTTCCCTGCAAATTCAGGCAGTTCCGAAATTCTGTTTGCTGCTACTACTGCTGCACCAGATGAGATGCCCGCTAGAATACCTTCTTCTTTCATTAGGCGTTGAGCCATCTCAATTGCTTCTTCAGAAGTTACTGACTCTACACGGTCAATAATGTCTAAATCTAGGTTGCCAGGAATGAAACCTGCGCCAATACCTTGGATTTTGTGTGGTGCTGGTTTGATTTCTTCACCTGCAAGTGCCTGCGCAATCACTGGAGATTCTGCTGGTTCAACGGCTACAGAAGTGATGGCTTTGCCTTTTTCACCTTTAATGTAACGACTTGTTCCAGTGATAGTGCCACCTGTACCTACACCGGCTACAAACACGTCGATCTCACCATCTGTTGCTTCCCAAATTTCAGGGCCAGTTGTCTGCTCGTGAATTTGTGGGTTCGCTGGGTTGTTGAATTGTTGCAGTAGTAGATACTTGTCTGGGTCTGAAGCAACAATCTCTTCAGCTTTAGCAATCGCGCCGTTCATACCTTTTGGTGCTTCAGTTAGCACTAGGTTTGCGCCAAGAGCTTTAAGCAGCTTACGACGTTCTAGGCTCATTGATTCAGGCATTGTTAGTGTTAGCTTGTAACCGCGCGCTGCAGCAACAAATGCAAGAGCAACACCTGTATTACCACTGGTAGGCTCAACAAGCTCGATACCTGGCTTAAGCGTACCTGCTTTTTCTGCTTCCCAGATCATGTTTGAACCGATACGACACTTAACGCTGAAGCTTGGGTTACGAGCTTCGATCTTAGCTAGGACGTTACCTTTGCTTACTTTGTTTAGGCGGACTAGAGGTGTGTTACCAATCGTTAGGGTGTTGTCTTCGTAGATCTTGCTCATGCGATATTCCTTCATTTAATGACAGAACTAAACGTAGTATATCTACCAATTTACCGTCTAGTGTCTTTCGATGTTTGTTTAGCTTGAATTTAGATTAAACAAGTTGAAAAAAAGGTAAAAGGATTAAAAAGTTATATCATATAGAGATGTCGCAGGATTCACGCCTATCTTTATTGAAATCAGAACTTCAAAAAGATAGGCGTTGTTAGAGCAGGCTGTAGAACTATAGGCGATAGCTATAGACGAGAGCGTAGAGCTTGGTCTTTAAACTCTGCAACCCACATTGCAGTAGCGCCGCAGACGGCAACTGGCATCACAATCAGGTTTAAAACTGGAATGGTAGTAAACACGGAAACAAGTGCGCCGAAGCTGTAGCTCTTACCTTGCTTTTGTTTCAAATTAATTCTCATGTCATCAAACTTGATTTTATGGTTGTCGAATGGGTAGTCAGCGTACTGAATAGCTAACATCCATGCAGTGAAAATGAACCATAAAAACGGTGCAACAGTTTGTCCTAGCGCTGGAATTAACAAAAGTAGGAACAAACCGATCGCTTTTGGCAGGATATAGACAAGCTTGCGCCATTCTCTTGCTAAAATACGAGGGGTGTCTTTAAGTACATCCAGTAAACCATCATCATTGACTTTTTTACCACTCAGCAGTTCTTCGACTTTTTCCGCGAGTAATCCGTTGAAAGGTGCGGCAATAAAGTTAGCGAGTGTACTGAAGAAATACGAAAACGTAGCCAAAACGGTTAACACAAGTAGCGGCCATAGGATATATGACAACCACGACAAGAAACTTGGCAATGCACCAATCCAGCCTTCAATCCAAGTGTTTAAGTTGGAGAAAATATAAAATAAAGCACCGCCCACGAGTAACATGTTAGCGATAAGAGGAAGCAGTACAAACTTACGGATACTCGGCGATAAGGCAATTTTTATTCCGAAAATAAAATAGCCAAAGCCAGAGCGAGGAACAGATTCAATAGTCATATTTAAATTGGGTCACATGTGAATTTGGTTAAATAGCAAACATCTCTAGTGTACTCGACCGAAATTAAGAAAAAAAGCGTGGTGAAAATCACACCAAGTAATGAACTAATTGTATTAAGTGGTTCTAAAACAGTGGCTACTTTTGATAGAGTAGTGAGATTAGCCAAATTAACCTAACTTAGTGACAGCGTGTTTATAGCTAGTTGACTAAGAAAGCTGAGAGCGAAAAATGCAGGAATTGCGATTTGTACTCATTATTGTTGGCGCATTAGCTATCGCCGCATTATTGTTCCATGGTCTATGGACGAGTAAGAAAGAAGGGAAAGCAAAGTTTGGAGATAAGCCGCTTGGTAAGCTTGATAACGACAGCTTAGATGAAGCTGAAACGATCCCAAACCGTTCATTCGCTCCTGAGGATGATTTTGAGATAATCCGAAAAGAGCGTAAAGAACCGGATTTTGCTGTCTCACCGTCTGCAACTGATCCGCTGATTGACTCAGATCCATTGTCAGCGCCACAGCAAAAAGAAGCTCACGAAGACGAAATAGAATTGAATGATCTTCCTTCTTTCAGTGTTGAAGACCCGATCGAAGTTAAAGGTGAGCTTGAACAGGTTGAGGAAGAGAAGGTTGTTGAACCTGAAGTTCCTAACTTTGAATTGACTGACGAGCAAAAACAAAATCACGCAGGCTTTAAAGAGCAGTACGGTTCGTTTGAAGAAGCCTCTGATGTGGTCGCTGATCCACTGCTTTCTAGCGAAGGCTTAACGCCAAGCGAACCATTTATTGGGAAAGAAGTGGTTGCTGCACAAAGTGTTACTTCGGTTGAAGAAACTAAGTTAGATAAAGATGCTAACTTAGCAGAAGAAGCTCAGTTGGGTGACGAAGTTAATTTAGTTAACGAAAGTAAGTTAGATGAAAAAACTCATTCAGATGAAGATCTTGGCCTTGAAGTCATTGTTCTAAATGTTCACTGTGCCGGGGAGATCCCATTTGTGGGTACTGAACTTTTCCGTAGCATGGAGAACAACGGCCTAGCTTATGGTGAAATGTCGATCTACCACTGCTTTGCACAAGCGAGCGATGAACCAAAAGTTATTTTCAGCGTAGCAAATATGATGCAGCCAGGAACACTAGAACATGACGATCCTGCTGACTTTACCACCAAAGGTATTTCGTTCTTTATGACGCTGCCTTGTTATGGTCAAGCTGATCAAAACTTCAATGTGATGCTGAGTGCTGCACAGAAAATTGCCGATGATATGGGCGGAAACGTATTGGATGAGTCACGTAATTTAATGACGCCAAATCGTTTGTCCGACTACCGCAAGCAAATCCGTGACTTTATGACGGCTGCGAATGCTTAGCTGCATTGTTTAGCCTTGTAAATAATCTATATTTATAAAAAGGGCTCCTAAGGGAGCCCTTTTTGATGTTTCAATCACGACAGAGAAAGCTTTACTTACTAAGTTGATCCATCCCTAGAAATTAGCATGTGATGTTGGGCTAATTTCTACAACAGAACAAAGAACCGATTGGTAGTAGATAATGACAGAATTTAAGTTTAACAATAATCAACTCTCCACAATTCGAGATCTGGAAGTAGATGTTGATTTAAATACGTTAGAAGTTGCAATTAGCAATGGAAGTATTGATGAGCTGAGTGAAGATGAACTTCTAGGTTTACTGAAGGTTGCGAATGCTTTGTATCGTTCAGGTTTTCCTGTAATTGAAGATGCTCTTTACGACACCTTTAGAGAGGTATTTGCTCAAAATAGTCCAAATCATCCATATATTACTTCTGTAGAGTCCGAGGTAATGAACCTTGGTAAAACCGTGACTTTACCGCAAAAGATGTTGTCTACAGATAAGGCATATTCAAAAGAAGAAATTAAGAAATGGTTAGATAGAATCGTCAAAGCTGCTGTAGAGATAGGCCTTGATACTAAAGCTATAGAAATTAGAGTGACTCCAAAGCTTGACGGTTATGCTGCTTTTGATGACGGAGAAAAGCTTTACACACGTGGTGACGGCGTAAAAGGTCAGGACGTATCGAGAGCTTTTGAACGCGGCCTAAAAGTGGCTAAAAATGGAGATAGAGGCTTAGGCGCTGGTGAGATCGTTATCGACAAAGCTTATTTTGAAGAAAAGTTAAGTCAATATTTTGAAAATTCACGAAACATACAAGCGGCTATAATTGCAGAAAAAAACGTTGATGAAAGAGTTCTAGAGGCAATTAAGGACGGCGCCTGCGTATTCTACCCATTTAGCCTAATTGATGACTGGATTGGCAGTCATGAGGACTTGATCGTTGATTTTGAAAAGACCATTGATAAGATCTGGAATGCGGTCGGTTATGATGTCGATGGCGTTATTTTGGAAGCTACAGATCCCCTTATAAAGGAAAACATGGGGGCAACGAGAAAGTTTCATCGGTGGCAAATAGCCTTCAAAATTAACGATGAATCAGAAGAAGTAGAAGTTATTAGTGTTACACCTCAAACATCCAGAACAGGTCGAGTTACTCCTGTAGCTGAGTTAGTTCCGACTCGAATTAGTGGTGCGACTATTAGTAGGGTAACGGTTCACCATTACAACATGGTTAAAACCAATGGCGTAGGCCCAGGCGCAATACTTCAAATTGTTAGAAGCGGCTTGGTGATCCCGAAAATAGAAAAAGTGATAAAACCAGCACCGCCTCAAATACCAGAGTCATGCCCTAGCTGTCAGTCTCATCTTCTTTGGGAATCCGATCACTTGGTATGTCCAAATAAAAGTGACTGTCCTGCACAAACAGAAAATACGTTGGTGCATTTTTTCAAAACCTTGGGCAACAATGACGGATTTGGCCCTAAAAACATCGAGAAACTAGTCAATCTCGGAGTTAATCATATTCATCAAATATATGACTTGAAACCGCATCACTTTGCAATGTATGGGTTTGGTGATAAGACATCTAAGAACCTATCTGATCAACTACAGGCAAGTAAAGATATTGAAATTGAAGACTGGCGTTTTCTTTCAGCATTTGGAGTAAGTCGTTTGGGGGGAGGCAATTGCGAGAAGCTTCTTCAACATTACTCATTGCTAGAGTTGCTTGACGCTACCGCAGAAAGCATTGCCAAGTTAGATGGGTTTGCGACAGTTAGCGCAGAAGCGATTGTTGAAGGTTTAGCTAACATTAAAGAAGAGTTTCTAAAAGTTTATGGGCTTGGGTTTAACTTAAGTCTTACGACTAAGCATTCAGAACAAGAGGATTCATCTTCACCAATAGCAGGTGCAACTATTGTTTTCACAGGAACAATGCTACAAGGGAAGCGCGGTGACATGGAAAAACATGCTAAATCGCTAGGGGCAAAAGTTGGTAAATCAGTGACAAGTAAAACAACTTATCTAGTAGCCGGGGAAAAAGTAGGTGAAACGAAGATAAATGGCGCTAGAGATAAAGGTGTCGAGGTTATTTCGGAGCAAGAATATCTTGATTTGATACGTCAAGGGTAATATATCTCAGAAAACGGACATCTTATTTGCTAGTGAAGTTGTGGACTCTAAACTGACCAAAGCACAAGATTTATGTATCGAAATAAGAATAGAAGAAGATCTAATAGCCCTTCCTTCGTAAGTAAATACAGATAAAAAAAGCTCAAAGGCACTCCTTTCAAGGGAGTGCCTTTTTTGTTTCTGATATAAAAATGATCACTTTTTAATTGTTGAGAAATTTGTTCCTATACGAACTATGAAATTAGGACCGTGATGACGCTCAACATTAATGAAATGTTGTTCTAGTTGTTTGTTAAATGCGAGTGATATCTATTTTTAAGAGGTTGAGGGTTTGGTAAGTTTTTGTTTTTTAATGAGTTTGTTGTTTTCCCCTTCGGGTTTTTCAATTAGTAGATCTGGATCACTAAGTACATGATAAATTTGCACCAACTCATATTTTTTTAGATGAAAATTAAGTTCTCATTGATCTTTTTTGGGGTGAAGTTAGTCTTATTGGCATGGATGCACATTGTGTATAACCAGAAAGGAAATCGAGAATTCGGTGTTTCAGGGTTCTCAAACAAGAAAAGGTATTTCTCTCTACGGCGGCCAACTTTAGGCGGGAAATATTCAAACAGCTATATCCATTTTTAGGAGTTTTATTCCATGGAAAACAAAATTTTCAAACGTACTTTACTTGGTGCTGCAGTTGCGATGATTTCAAGTGGTGCATTCGCATCTGAATCTTCTCAAGTTGGTGTTATCTCAGATTTTAACGTTCAGGCTTACGGTGTAGCAGCAATCTCTGTTGTTAACTACGATTCAGAAAAAACTAAAAACGGCGTAAAAACTGATACAGGTACGGGATACGATTACGAGAATGAATCTCGAATTGGTTTCCGTGCAAGTAAAGACATGTTCGAGAACGTGAACGTATTCATGCAAATTGAATCTGGTTACGTTGGTGAAAACGGTGACGGTGCGACACTAGGTAATCGTGATACGTTCTTAGGCCTGCAAGGTGACTGGGGTAAAGTACGTTTTGGTCGTATGCTGACGCCAATGTATGAAGTAATTGACTGGCCTTATGCTAACCCAGGTTTGGGCGCAGTATGGGACTGGGGCGGCGATGTTAAATACAACCGTGACCGTCATGGTGATATGGCTCGATACGATTCTGCTGACTTGAATGGTTTTACATTCAACCTAGCAACAGGTCGTGGTGACTCAAGTGTTAAAGATAACTACTTCTACGGCGCGGCTGCTCACTACCGTTTAGCTGATACGGTTACTTTCCACGCTGCTGTTGAATCAGAATCAGATCGTCAACTAACAGCTGCAACAGCTGGAACTGCTGCTGGTACATGTTTAGTTGCTACAGGTTGTGATGGTGTAAACTTTGGCGGCGCAACTCCTGCAGTTGCTGCAACTTCTGCTGAAATGGCTGATACATTTGGTTATCTAATCGGTTTTGAAGCGTCACTTCCAGCAGGTTTCGGTATTTCTGCAGCCTACAAAGCGGGTGAGTCAGATGTTCAAGGCGGCGCTAAATCAGAACAGGCTTCATACTCTGTAATCGGTCAGTACTGGAACGGCCCTTGGGGCTTCAAACTAGGCTACGCGGCTAACCTAGAGTCTGAAACTGATGGTGTTAAAAACGCTGATGAAGATAGCGTAATCTCAGGTCAGCTAATGTACGTTCATAACGGCTTTGTTCCTTACATCCGTATTGCACAGCGTGATATCAAAGCTGACGATAAAGGTTCTATTGCTAACACAGATACGTTCGTTACACGTATTGGTTTAGAGTACGGCTTCTAATTGAAACCATGCTTTAAGTAAAGAGATGCGCTGGCTTGTTAGTCGGCGCATATTCATTTCTGGTCCAGCCTAAGAAAGAAAAGGCATCGAAATAATATTATGGGGAAACCCTCGAGGTAGTTAATATGAAAAAAATAGTTTTAGCATCGATTCCTTTATTCTTAATTGGATGTACAACATTAGATTCTAATAGTGATTTTACAGATTCCGTTAAAAGAATAGAGAGTAAGCAAAATTATCAAATCGTCGTTGGTGAGTCGTTGTCCCCTGATGTGCTTGAAGTCAGACAAGGTCAGCTAGTTAACTCGTCTTTAGAGCTAAATTACGTTACCCCGAACAGTACTGTAACGGTACCTGATTCATACATAACGATGGAGCTTCAGTACTTTAAAAATTACAACGAGTATCGCTCTGTCTTAGTTCAAGGTTCTGAAGGTAAAGTGCCATTAAAACCTTATGCGGCTTCAGCTGAAACATGCAGCGATATATGTACTCAAACACAGTATGTGAAATTTCCTGTATCTAATGAAATCTTCAACGAAGCACCTTTTAAAGATCTAATTTTTGATGTCCAGGTTTCAAATGCGAACAGCATTTCGTTTTCTATTCCTGCTGGCTACATCGAAGCAATCGTAAATACGGGTGATAAAAACGCAACAGCTAAATCTGTTATGGCAGCACCTGTAGCCGCAGCCGCACCTGTAGTTGCAGTTCCCGCGCTTCAGCAAGAGCCGGTAAGCCAAGCTCAAGAGATGTCAAAATATTGGTTTGAACAAATTCCAACAGAACAAAGAGACTCCGTTATTAACTGGTCTGTAGCAAATCGAAATGGTGTTGTTGATTCTTTAGGTGATAATGTCAAAGAGATTGAAATGTTCGAATATTGGTTTAACAAAGCTTCCAAAGAAGAACGTAAAACGATAATCAAACAATTAATCGAGTTTTAAAGGAAAGGAGCCTAGGCTCCTTTTTTGTTAGTGTAGAACCTTACCATTACTATGCTTGCATATAACGATAGGCATATATTCTACAACACTACTTCCTAAGTCACATTTTATGATCGGTCCAGATGCAGTGCTTCCTACATTTTGGGCGGATACAGAGAAGCTTAAAACTAAGCTAAAAATTAACGCTAGATAACATTTCATGATGACACCTCACTAAAAATCTCTTCAAACAAGAGATATTCATTAGTATGTGAGGTATTTCTCAAAAATCAAAAAATTTCCTATGAAAAATAACGAATGCCTATTTTGCTGTTTCATTCAGTAACTTGTTGATAGTTGGTGTTTGGGTTTGTTGGAAAATCTAAGCTACTTTCATCATTTGATGTAAAATAGCCATAAACAGCAGACTTTATTTTCGAACATTATATTGCTTCAATGTTTTTGTTTCGGTAGTTAGCATTCCTAGATGTTTGAATAATAGTCTTAGGTTTCTAAATAGTTTTTAAGCGATATTTACTTGAGTAATATTATGAACATAAGCGAAGTTGCAAGCCTCACGCAGTTATCACCTAAGTCTATTCGTTTGTATGAAGACAAAGGGGTGATATCTGCCCCGTTACGTTCTGAAAATGGTTATCGGTCTTATGGTGAGAAACAGCTCAAGGAGCTCGGAATCGTAGCGAAAGCGAGAAGCGCTGGTTTTTCGCTTGATGAGTGTCGTGCGCTTGTTGAATTAGCCGACAACCCATGTCGCGAAAGTGCCGATGTTAAAGCGAAAGCGCTAAGTAAATTGGAAGAAGTGAATAAAAAAATTGAAGACTTATTGATCATTCAGAAGACATTGAAAGAGTGGGTTGAACAATGCCCTGGTGACTCAAATAGCCATTGCCCAATTATCGATTCACTTGTAGAGAAAAAGCCATAAGTTGGTTACTTATGGCTTTGACGGAGGGTTTTCTTGATTATTGTTTAGTAGGGCTTATCGTGAGAACAATGCCATCGACAGCAGTAATCACGACTTCCTCTCCCGCATCAATATCATGTGTACTCATCGCAGACCATGAGCTATCCCCTAGCTTTATCCTGCAGTTACCTTTTTGTACCGGCTCTAACAGGCGAGTCTTTCTTCCAATCAGTTGTTTCTCTCGCTGATTAAGGTCTCGAGTAGAGTCAGATTGCTTGTCACTAGATAGCTGTCTTCTCCACCACAGCCAAGTGGTGATAAGCGAGAAGCTCGCAAAGGATAGCCATTGCATCTGCCAACCGATTGGTAGTGCGCCTAATAAGGCGCCGACCAGCATGGCAGATATGCCTATCCATAAAAAGTAACCAGCGGTTCCAATTAGCTCAAGCGCTAACAATGCTAGGCCAAGCGCTAACCAATGCCAGTAGTTTACTTGTTCGAGCAATTCGACCATAAGTTAGTCCTTACTACCCTTGTCATTCTTATGTGCAAACATCTCTGCAATACCCGCAACAGAACCCATTAGTCCAGTCGCTTCGAGCGGTAGCATGATGATCTTACCGTTTTCTGCTTGGCCAATAGACTTCAGTGCGTCGGTGTAACCTTGTGCAATAAAGTAATTGACTGCTTGCATGTCACCTTGAGCAATCGCTGTTGATACCATTTCTGTCGCTTTAGCCTCAGCTTCGGCAGCCCGTTCACGAGCTTCAGCTTGAAGTATCGCGGCTTGCTTTTGGCCTTCTGCTTTTAAGATCTCTGATTGCTTGTGGCCTTCTGCTTTCAATATCTCAGCTTGTCGTACACCCTCTGCCTCTAGGATATCTGCACGTTTGTTACGCTCGGCTTTCATCTGGGCATTCATCGCAGCAGTAAGATCGGCTGGTGGCTGTACGTCTTTAATTTCGATACGCGTAACTTTGACACCCCAAGGGTTTGTCGCTTCATCAACGATATTCAATAATTTGGTGTTAATCATGTCTCGCTGGCTGAGCATTTCATCCAGTTCCATCGAGCCCAGTACAGTACGGATATTGGTGAGAGTTAAATTACGAATCGCGTGCTCAAGGTCATTCACCTCATAAGCCGCTTTAGGCGCATCGATCACTTGTACGAAACACACCGCATCAATAACCACATTTGCATTATCTTTGGAGATGACTTCTTGTGCTGGGATGTCGAGAACACGTTCCATCATACTGATGCGTTGTCCGATTTTATCGATAAATGGAATGATCAGGTTCAGACCTGGTTGGAGGGTTTGTGTATAACGGCCGAAGCGTTCTACTGTCCAGTTATTGCCTTGCGGAACCGTTTTTACTCCGGCGAAAATAAACAATATTGCGACGGCAGTAAAGACGCCGATAGTAATCAATGTATCAATAGCCATACAAAATCCTTTGCAAGTTTAAGTTTTTGATAGTTCAGTATTGATACTGGCTCATATTTAAATTCTGAGCAAATTTATAAATGAGAAATGGGCCATAAAATATTGATTTTATGGCCCATTTTACATCATTTAATTCGATAAACTAATTGATTGAATTGTCAGTTTTCGATGAGATATACGATACTTATTTTTAGTGCTTTTAGGGTTTAGTTAGTAGAGCAGAGAGTACAGCTGTCGGCGGTACTTACTGGCGACTGGGTTACCTTGTCCAAGCGCACTTAAGATATCCATGAACTCTTTTTTCATATCGCCATCGCAAGCATTTAGATCTTTTGCTAGGAAAGACCATAACAGTTCCATTGCTTCTTCGTTGCGATTCACTTGGTGATATTGCAATGCTAATTCTGATGCTGTCTTAGCGTCATTTGGGTCTTGTTGAAGAGCGGTTTCTAGCGCTTGAATTTCAGGGCTGTCTGCCGCCTGTTTGTGCAGTTCGAGTTTAGCGACTAAGCCTTTGTAGTAATTGTCTTGATATTCTAGAGGGATAGTCGACAGTTGAGTTTCAGCTAGATCAAACTGTTGCGTTTCTAGTAAACACTCTGCGATCGCCAGTTTTACCTCGCCTTTGCTCGTCAGCTCTATTGGCAATTGTTGCATTGCTGCGAGCGCTTGTGCGTGCTCGCCTGCTTGCATTTGCTCGAGAGCCTGACGCAGTGCGAGCTCGTCTTGGCTAGGAAGATGTTTTCCTAACATTTCAACAATCGCTTCTATGCTTTGTGGGCCACCCAAACCATCAACAGGCTGACCGTTAACAAACAGTGCAATAGTAGGGAGTGCTTGTACGCCAAATTGGCTAGCAATTGCCTGCTCTTGTTCACAATTCAACAGAGCTAAAGTAAAAGCGCCGTTGTATTGCTGAGTTAATGTTTGCAGTTCAGGGAGCACCTGAGCACTTTCTTGGCTCATTGGTGCCCAAAAGTGGATGAGTACAGGCGTCTGCATTGAGGTTTCTAATACTTGACGAAAGTTCTGCTCATTAAGTTCAACAATATGCGGAGATTGCATTTACGTTCCTTGAGGTGTGTTTTGTGGGTACGTTGCAAATATGGGGGGAGATGCTGGTAACTTCAAGATCTAACTTGGTTATCTCAAATAAAAAGAGCCAAAATAGAAAAACGCTATGCTTCTATGTTGATAGAGTGGTGATCTCAACAGGGAAGGCATAGCGTTATCATTGAGGTGGTCAGTGAGGCATAGCGTAAGATACTCAAAACAGAATAAACAACGTAATCGCCAGACTCACACCGACCCAATTAAGGCGGTTTAAAGTCATGAAATATCCAGATTAGGTTCATCAATTGGGAATAATTGATGAGATAGGACAATCATGACATCTTATTGTTACGGAAAAATTACATCGTTACATTAAAGTTTGCGACTGTTGATGCAAAGTTAGTAATTTATGCTGCTTTTCTCAAAATAGGGTCTAGCAAGCGACTCGGTAGAATTCTTTTCAATACCGCGAACACTTTAGTTGGGGTCGTCACTCGGTATCTGAGTTTGGGCTTATCGGCGGTGAGTGCGTGATAAACCGGTTCAATACAACTTTCAGGCGGGAGAACAAAAGCGTTGTTCGATGATTCTTTTTCGAGTCGGTCTTTTTGTTGTTGATAAGCTTCTTGATGAGCGCTGCCAGCAATGGTGATCCATTTATTGAAAGCTTTCAGGGCATTATTTCTAAATTGGGTTTCTATTGGACCTGGCTGCAATAACGAGATATTAATACCACTGCCATGCAGTTCTAAACGTAACGTATCTGTCCAGCCTTCTAGCGCGAACTTTGAAGCGTTGTAAGCACCACGATATTTCATGGCTGCAAAGCCTAATACGGAACTGTTTTGTACGATTCGACCTTCGCCGCGTTCGCGCATGTGCGGAAGTATCTGACAAACAAGATGATGCCAGCCAAAGAAGTTGGTTTCGAATTGCTCTCTGAGACCTTGGGTTGGTAAGTCTTCTAGCGCGCCAGCTTGACCATAAGCGCCGTTATTGAATAAACCATATAATCCGTTAGGCGCTAGCTCAATAGCAAGTTGTGCAGCTTGTTCAATGCTTTCTTGGTTAGAAAGGTCGAGCTGTATGCAGGTCAGTCCCTCATCTTGCAGACGCTGTACATCTTGCGGATGACGACACGATGCAATGACGTGGAAACCACGCTTTTGTAGTGCATGCGCACATGTATAGCCAATACCCGTTGAGCAACCGGTGATCAGAATCGACTTGTTCACGCTTAATCCTTCATTAGAGTCTTTATCGCTCAAGGGTAAAGAATTAATCTTGATGTTGTAACAAGTTTTTTAAGGCTGGTTCTATTCTTGAGTAACTAAAGATAAATCCTATTTCAGTGAGTTTCTTTGGTTTGGAACGAATGCTGTCAAAGAGCAGACAAGAAGATTCACCCATCAGAAGCGACATTGCCCATTTCGGAGTGAATAAGAAATGAGGTCGGCGTAGTTGCTTGGCGAGTGTACTGCTGAACAGTTTGTTGGTGACAGGGTGCGGGGCACACATATTAAATTCCCCTTGAGCGTGAGGAGTTGACAATAAGTGGTTGATGGCTCTCACCATATCAAGCATGTGAATCCAAGGCATGTACTGTTCGCCTGAACCAAGTGGTCCGCCTACTCCGAGTTTGTAGGGCATTAGCATCTTCTTCAACGCACCGCCATTTTCACCTAACACAATCCCCGTTCTTAGTAGTATCACACGCGTCTCATCGGATTGGGCTCTCTTGGCTATATCTTCCCAGTGCGCGCAGACTTTGTGAGGAAAACTTTCGTCTTCTACTTGTAGTGATTCATCAAATGGGTGTTGTTGATCGCCATAGTAACCGACGGCTGAGCCGCTAATAAAAGCGTGTGGTGGGTTGCTACTGGCATGAATTAATTCGACCAGCTTTTCAGTGATGTGCCAGCGGCTGTTACAGATCCTCTCTTTTTGCTCTGTACTCCAACGCTTATCGGCAATCGGTTCACCCGCGAGGTTGACCACCACATCAAAGTCATTGAGATCACTGAGCTCATCAAGAGATTGAATGTAATGAAGGTTATTCTGGTTCAGGTGATTTAGGTTTTGCTTCGCTTTTTCGGGGCTCCGTGTCAACAATGTCACATCGTCAGTATTCCAACTTTTGACCAATTCAGAACCAATAAATCCCGTACCACCAGTTAACAATATCTTCATACCAATCTCCCTATTAAACATAATTATAGACATGGCTTGTTTTTGAACGCCAATCAATACGAAAAAATCACTATAACGATCATAAGGTTTCAATCGTGTGATACCCAAATTACGCCGTATCAATTTACGAAAGAATGAAATTAAATTCATCAGGTTAGGATGTATACCGCTATCACACTTATGCACTTTACTCCGATATGTTACCAACTGCGTAATATTTGTCACATAAGGAATGATAAGGATTTGCCATGATTATTAGTAATTAATAACCAGACACAATTTCAATGACTAGGAGTTGCGATGACGGCAGTGCTTGCTTTGTTTCGAGCCATGTTAGGTAGCCTAAGGGATCTCTTGCCGATCGTGGCGGTAATTGCTTTCTTCCAGCTTGCTGTTTTGCAAGAACCACTCCCTCATCTGTTGTCTATTCTAACTGGCTTAGTGTTGGTGGTTTTTGGACTGACTTTTTTTATCTTTGGCCTTGAAATGGGTCTGTTCCCAATCGGCGAGTCGATGGCTCAAGCTTTTGCTCGTAAGGGGAGCGTGTTTTGGTTATTGACCTTCGCTTTCTGTTTAGGGTTTGGTACCACCATTGCGGAACCCGCATTAACCGCAGTGGCCGCCGAAGCAGCAGAAGTGGCCGCTGAAGGTGGTGTTATTCCCAACTCTCTAGACGAAATGGAACAGTACGCCGATGGTTTGCGTTTCACCGTAGCATTGTCGGTGGGGATCGCCATCTTACTTGGTGTGCTGCGAATCTTAAAAGGTTGGCCAATTCAGTACATGATCATCGGAGGTTATATTGGAGTTGTGGTGCTCACTGCATTTGCTCCTGAAAACATCATTGGGATTGCGTACGACTCTGGCGGAGTGACTACATCGACCATTACCGTTCCGTTAGTGACCGCATTGGGAGTGGGTTTGGCCTCTGCGATTAAAGGGCGAAATCCGATGATTGATGGCTTTGGATTGATCGCCTTTGCTTCACTGCTGCCGATGATGTTTGTCATGGTCTACGGGATGGTGGTGACATGATCAGTGCTCAGCAATTTATTGACACCTTTCTTGGCACTGTCATGGATGTGATTCCGATTGCGGTGATCATCTTCGGTTTCCAATTAGCGGTGCTGCGTAAGCCAGTTAATAACTTAGGCAAAGTGCTGATAGGTTTCTTTTACGTCATTCTTGGGTTGTCGCTCTTTTTGATGGGGTTAGAGCTCGCGCTGTTTCCTTTAGGGGAGACTATGGCAATGCAACTCACCGAACCCAGTTTTTTGACTGAGTTCAAGGTCAGTTCAGGCCTTACCTTGGCTTGGTTTGATTATTACTGGGTTTACCTTTTCGCGTTTTGTATTGGGTTCAGTACCACGATAGCCGAGCCCTCTTTGATTGCAGTGGCGATTAAGGCGAACCAAGTATCTGGTGGCAGTATTAGTGTTAACGGGCTGAGGATCTCCGTGGCGTTAGGCGTAGCGATTGGCATATCGCTAGGTAGTTATCGCATCGTGGCTGGCGACCCTATCCATTACTACATCATTGTTGGTTATGTCATTGTGGTGATTCAGACCTTTTATGCTCCCAAATTGATTATTCCATTGGCTTACGATTCTGGTGGGGTTACGACATCAACGGTGACGGTTCCTTTAGTGACGGCACTTGGGTTGGGACTCGCGTCAACGGTGCCAGGAAGAAATCCGGTAATTGATGGCTTTGGGTTGATTGCTTTCGCGAGCTTATTTCCAATTATATCCGTGATGGGGTATGCCCAAATAACGCAATGGCTAAACCGATCACAATCCTCTAAGGAGAGCAAAGATGCGCTTTAAACTTATCTTAGCGTTTGTAGAAGAGAGCAAGACCGATATCGTGCTCGACGCCGCGCGTGATGCGGGTGCAACAGGGGCAACCGTGATTAACAATGCCAGAGGGCAGGGGCTAAATCAAAAACGCACCTTCTTTGGGTTAACGTTAGAGGTGCAGAAAGATGTGCTGCTGTTTGTCGTCGAGGAGCATCTAGCTAGGCATATTCTAGAAACTATTGGGGAAGTGGGGGAGTTCGACCAAGAGTCAGGGCAAGGGATAGCAGTGCAGATTGATGTCGAAGATGCAGTCGGGGTCGCGCACCAAGTTGAAACATTAACTAAGGTTGTGGAGGACGAGTTATGAGTGGCAGTGAAAAAATCCGAGTAAGCGATGTAATGGCTAATACGTATGTGATTATCGATGGACTAACCACTGTGTTGGAAGCGATAGAGATGGCTAAGAAGCACAAAGTGAAAGCTATCATTGTTGATAAGCGCCACGAAGATGACGAATACGGCATCGTATTGATGAATGATATTGCCAAGAAAGTACTGGCTAAGAACCGATCTCCAAAGCGAACCAATGTTTATGAGATCATGACCAAGCCAGCGCTAAGCGTGTCTGCCGATATGAATGTGAAGTATTGTGCTCGCCTGTTTGAACGCTTTGGTATCAGTCGTGCCCCTGTGGTCAGTGACCATAAAATAGTTGGTATGGTTAGTTACAATAATATCGTGATCAATGGTATGGCGAGAGATGACGTGTAGCTGTTAGATACGTACAATAGGCTCATAAATTTTATGGAGAAGTACGTGTGAAATTATTTTTTGCTTCAGACCTACACGGTTCGCTGCCAGCAACAGAAAAGGTATTAGAACTCTACCAAGCGTCTGGTGCGCAATATTTAGTGCTATTGGGTGACATTCTGAATCATGGTCCAAGAAACCCGATCCCTGAAGGATACAACCCGCCGGCGGTTGCAGAGAAGTTGAATGCGTTTTCTCAAGAGATCATTGCTGTTCGTGGTAACTGCGATAGCGAAGTGGATCAGATGTTGTTGTCTTTTCCAATGATGATGGATTACTCGTGGGTACTATTAGAATCAGGCCAACGTATTTTTCTAACTCATGGTCATTTGTACAACACCAATAAACGCCCCGCGCTGAAGGCGGGTGATATTATTGCCCATGGTCATACCCATATTCCTGTTGCTGAATACCAAAATGACATCTTTATCTTTAATCCTAGCTCGGTGACATTCCCACGAGATGATCATGCTGCAAGCTATGGGTTATACGAAAACGGTACGTTTAAAGTGGTTAGCCTTGAAGGTGATCTGCTAGTGAGCGGGCAGTTGTAAATAAACTGAATCGATCACGGCTTCGAAAAGGGCTTATTTTGAGTCTACGTGGCCGAGGTCTCTATCTGGAGCAATGATGTTTCGTACTCTTTGCTTCAGAACTTTCGCTTCAGGAAAACCGCCGTCCGCTTTTCTTTCCCAAATCTGTATTCCATTACAAAAAACCTCAAATCGACCTCCGGTATCTGGGTGTAAACTCACTTGCTCTATCTCTTCACTGAAAGTATGCAGTAATTCTTGGCATAACCAACTAGAACGAAGCATCCAATTGCATTGACGACAATAGTGTATTGCGATGGTTGCCTTGGAGATTGATGCACTTACCGAGCTTGGTTCTGTATTCATAGATATCCCTAATAATTCTAAAACAGTAGTTTGATGCCAACGGCTAACAAAAAAGGGGCATCATGCCCCTTTCTATTGGTATATCGTTTAACGGTATTAAGTTTTTGATATTAAATAACTAACTGTCGAGTTTTAGCTTGAACTGGTTTTAGTTTGAGAACAAAACAGTAGAACCATGATTTAAGCTAGTGAGCAGCAGTGCTTTCTGATTAATAATATCAATGCGTCGGCTTTGCTCTGCATCCATCTTAATCACTTGAGTTATCAGTTCTAGCTGCTCTTCCGAAAAATCTTGGCGCTCAGCAGAAGTCACATCTTTAAACTCCGTTGGCGAAATCAGTAAATAGTTATCGTTGATATCCCACTGACCTGTTTCGGAGATATTGATGACGTTTGCGGGTGCAGTCTGAGTGCTATACAACCTAACCACTGACATTCTCAAATACGTACCATTTGGTAGGTATTTTGCATTCGATGACAACTCAACTTTACGCAGTGGTCCGATTGAATCCTCTTGCTTGAGATCGCTAATCAGCGTCACCATTTTCGATTGCCATTCGTGTTGTGTCAGCAAACGCTCTACTTTTGCATCGCTACCCCAGTACAACCAACCGCTAAAGAAAGCAGAGATAACCAGTAAAATAATGGATACTTTTAATTTCATGTTACTGACCACCGTTACAAATGTCGTTTACATCCGACTGGTTTGCGTAAATTCTTAGAGTTACATTCTCGCTCGAGTAATCTTGAGGGTGAATATAGTTTAGAGCTAGATTGTTACCTTGCCCGCCTGTTGCAATCACCTCAGTTGGCTTTAGCATGCCTGTGTGGTTGGTGTTGTAACGCAATACACATTTCTCTATCGCTGGTAGCCAACTCGTCAGAGTCGGGTGGTTAATAGGTGTTTGAACTTTGACACCATTGACCTCTGCTAATGTTCGAAACTCTGACTCTGCTGGGTTCGTTAACGTCAAAACGAGTACTGGCATGATGAAAGCGACAAGCAGTATTCCAAACGTTAACCATTTATTCGGGCTTTCAGTTTTAGGTTTAGCCTGATGGGCCACCTGTTCCGATTCGACATGAGGCTCTTGAGCCTTTGCAATTGGCTCTGGGTCGATAGTTTCAGTGATGACCTCATCAGCTAATGTGGTATTAGCAAATGTTAAGATAGGTTCTACGTCATTTTCTGCAATTTCAGCTGTTGTTGGCTGATCGTTTGATGACAGTGGTGCTGAGCGTTCAACAGTCGCAATAAATTGGTAACCGCGTTTAGGAACAGTCTTAACAAATGCCGGAGACTTGGTTGAGTCTTTTAGCATTTTTCTGAGTGTCGATACCGCTTGCGTTAAGCTGGAGTCGTCCACCTCAAAGCCTTGGTCTCGCCAAACATATTCGTGTAATTCGTTACGAGTGATAACTTCATTGGGTCTTTCTGACAGCATCAGGAGAATGCGGCTTTCATTGCTGCCAAGACGTACGACTTCACCGTCGCTCATCTGATCAACAAGTGAGTTGCTATTTGGGTCAAATACGAACCGCTGTGCGAGAATAAACTTTGTGCCGATATTGCTCATTGAACTCTTCTATTTTGGATGATTTGGGGTGCGAAATAGACAAATCTCAGGTGAAGTTCTGTTAATTCTTCACCAAATCATGGCTTCTTTTATGTTCTTTTATATTTATAACACTCAAGGATAATAAAAACAGATCAAAAAAACAGTGTTTTTATGCTTTTTGACCTTGAATTTACATTTGTCATCCTCATGTTAATGAACAGAAGAGCGGCATAATGTGCAACGCCCCTATGATTATTCAACATAAAGTATAGATGTTTTGGAGTAAAAATGAGCGAAACGGCAACGCAAAATAAAGAGACTCGTGGCTTTCAATCTGAAGTAAAACAACTACTTCACCTAATGATTCACTCACTGTATTCAAATAAAGAAATCTTCCTACGTGAGCTGATCTCTAACGCATCTGACGCGGCTGATAAGCTTCGTTTTCAAGCGCTATCAAATGGCGACCTTTACCAAGGCGATGCTGATTTAGGTGTGAAACTTTCGTTCAACGCTGAAGCAAATACTTTAACGATCTCTGATAACGGCATCGGTATGAGCCGCGACAACGTTATTGAGCATTTAGGTACTATTGCTAAGTCAGGCACAGCTGACTTTTTCTCAAAGCTGTCTGAAGACCAAAGCAAAGACTCTCAGCTTATTGGCCAATTTGGTGTTGGTTTCTATTCTGCATTTATCGTTGCAGACGCAGTGACTGTTCGCACTCGAGCAGCTGGACTTGCTAATGACCAAGCCGTGCAATGGCACTCTGCGGGTGAAGGTGATTACACTATCGAAGACATCACGAAAGAATCTCGTGGTACAGACATCATTCTTCATATGCGTGAAGACGGCAAAGAGTTCTTAAATGAATGGCGTCTGCGTGAAGTGATTGGTAAGTATTCTGATCACATCGGTATCCCTGTCTCCATCTTCACAGCGGTGAAAGATGACGAAGGTAAAGACACCGAAGAGAAGCATTGGGAGCAGATTAACAAGGCTCAAGCGCTTTGGACTCGTAACAAGTCTGATATCGAGAAAGAAGAGTACCAAGAGTTTTACAAGCACGTATCTCACGACTTTGCTGATCCACTAACGTGGAGCCATAACAAAGTTGAAGGTAAGAACGACTACACAAGCCTACTTTACATCCCAGCTAAAGCACCTTGGGATATGATGAATCGTGACCATAAGAGCGGCCTTAAGCTTTATGTACAGCGCGTATTCATCATGGATGATGCAGAGCAGTTCATGCCATCTTACATGCGTTTCGTTCGCGGCTTGATTGATTCAAACGATTTACCACTGAACGTGTCTCGTGAAATCCTGCAAGATAATAAGGTAACTCAGTCTCTTCGTGGCGCATGTACCAAGCGCATACTCACTATGCTTGAGCGCATGGCGAAGAATGACAACGACAAGTACTTGGAGTTTTGGAAAGAGTTCGGCCTAGTACTGAAAGAAGGCCCTGCTGAAGACATGGCGAACAAAGAAAAAATCGCAGGTCTACTTCGTTTCTCATCAACAGAAGTGGATTCTTCTGAACAAACTATCAGCCTAGCATCTTACGTTGAACGCATGAAAGAAGGCCAAGACAAGATCTATTACCTAACAGCAGATAGTTACGCTGCCGCTAAGAACAGCCCACACTTGGAGCAGTTCAAAGCAAAAGGCATTGAAGTGGTTCTAATGTACGATCGTATTGATGAGTACGTAATGAATTACCTGACTGACTTCGACGGCAAACAGTTCCAATCGATCACTAAAGCGGGCTTAGACCTAAGCAAGTTTGAAGGCGAAGAAGAGAAAGAGAAGCAAAAAGAGACAGAAGAAGAGTTCAAATCTGTTGTTGAGCGCACTCAATCTTACCTAGGTGGTCGTGTTAAAGAAGTTCGGACTACGTTCAAGTTAGCAACAACACCTGCGGTTGTGGTGACTGATGACTTCGAAATGGGCACGCAAATGGCTAAGCTTCTTGAAGCTGCGGGTCAAGCTGCACCTGAAGTTAAGTACATCTTTGAAATTAACCCAGAGCACGCACTTGTGAAACAGATGGCTGATGAAGCGGACGAACAAGCGTTTGGCCGTTGGGTTGAGCTACTACTTGGTCAAGCTATGCTGGCTGAAAAGGGCTCAATGGAAGATCCGTCACAATTCTTAGGTGCAATCAACGAACTACTGACAAAACGTTAGTCTTTCGACTTTGGGCTAAGCTCATAATTATAAATAAAAGCTCGCTAATGCGGGCTTTTTTTGCGAACGTCGCTTAACTTCATCGAAATGTCGCTAAAGTTGCTAATGAGACGAACGCAAACGCTGTCGATACATTCTTTAGTCTTAATTTCAGCAAAATTGAATATTAATGTGATAGAATGCTCGACCTAATCAGCTGGCACTATGAACCTATCATCTCCAGTTGTATGATTTTTAAACGTTATACCGAAACTTACCGTTTTGCTTCTGTTTACAGTTGTGCTTAGCCTCAGTTGTTACTTAACCTCTCTTGTTCGACTTAAATTGAACCAGAAAGGCGGGATAGTGAGCTTCGGTATAAATCATAATTTTTATAAGAGGATTAAACATGCGCATCATTCTTCTAGGTGCTCCTGGCGCGGGTAAAGGTACTCAAGCTAACTTCATCATGAACAAATTTGGTATCCCTCAAATTTCAACTGGTGACATGCTACGTGCTGCTATCAAAGCGGGTACTGAGCTTGGTAAGCAAGCAAAATCAGTAATCGACGCTGGTCAGCTAGTTTCTGATGAAATTATCCTTGGTCTTATCAAAGAGCGTATCGCTCAAGATGACTGTGAGAAAGGTTTCCTACTAGACGGTTTCCCACGCACAATCCCTCAAGCTGATGGCCTAAAAGAAATGGGTATCGCAGTAGACTACGTTGTTGAATTCGACGTAGCTGACGATGTGATTGTTGAGCGTATGGCTGGTCGTCGTGCTCACCTTCCTTCTGGCCGTACATACCACAATGTGTACAACCCACCTAAAGAAGAAGGTAAAGATGACATCACAGGCGAAGAGCTAGTGGTTCGTGATGACGACAAAGAAGAAACAGTTCGTGCACGTCTAGGTGTATACCACGATCAAACAGCTCCGCTTATCTCTTACTACGGTAAAGAAGCTGAAGCAGGTAACACTAAGTACCTTAAGTTCGACGGTACTAAGCAAGTTGCTGAAGTTAGTGCAGAACTTGAGAAAGCACTAGCATAATTGGCTAACAGCCAGTTTTAGAATTTGATATATTGGAAGCGACCTTAAGGTCGCTTTTTTTGTTTCAATTTTTAGTCATATACCAATCTAGATAAACTCGATTGTGCACTGTTTCCGTGGTACGGCTTAGATTCGCGCGGCTAACGATCAATGTGATGTTGTGATCACATAGGTTAAGAACGATTATTCTTAAATTTTGTGGCACAACAATGATCTTAAACTTATGTAGATTAGTATATTACGTTCCAGAAAATCACATATTGGTCTCAGGTATCTATGGAAAATAATAACAAGCAGGGCGTTTTACTGGTGAACTTAGGAACACCAGACTCAGCGACCCCAGCTGGCGTTCGTCGATTTTTGAGTGAATTCTTACACGACAAGCGAGTCGTAAACTTAACGCGTTGGTTGTGGTGTCCTATTTTACATGGGGTGATCTTACCGATTAGAGCGCCGAAAGTGGCTAAGCTGTATCAGTCTGTTTGGATGGATGAAGGCTCACCACTGCTTGTGTACTCTCAAAGACAAGCCGAAAAGCTCCAGAAAAAATTACAGATACCCGTAGCGCTGGGTATGACCTATGGTAACCCAAGCCTTAAAACGGGCGTTGAGCAATTAATGGATCAGGGCGTTGAAGACATCATCGTATTGCCTTTATATCCTCAATACTCAGGCACAACCACAGCGGCCGTATCTGATGGCTTAACCAAGGCCTTTAAGCAGATGCCAGTGATTCCGAGCTATCGCTTTATTCGCGACTACTACGCGCACCCAAGCTACGCAAAAGCATTGGCTGAAAGCGTGCGTAGCCATTGGGATAAAAATGGTAGAGCCGATCATTTAGTTTGTTCTTTCCACGGTATTCCGAAACGATTGGCTGATGAAGGCGACATCTACCCACAGCATTGTGAAGCGACAACAGAGCTCCTTGCTGCTGAGTTAGGCTTATCAGCGGACGATATCACCATGACATACCAATCTCGATTTGGTCGAGAAGAGTGGTTGAAGCCATACACTGACGAGACACTTGAATCATTGCCAAGCAAAGGCATCAAAAAAATCGATATTATGGCGCCTGCATTTTCTGTGGATTGTTTAGAAACGTTAGAAGAGATTTCGGATCAGTGTAAAGAGACCTTCATTGACGCTGGTGGCTCAGACTTTAGCTACATTACGTGTCTGAATGATAGAGACTCGCACATCGATATGATGGCGGAGTTAGTGGCGCTGTATCGTTAAATACGACTTCGCCTAAACTGTCATGCACATCTAAAAATAACAAAAGGGCTGCTCATTGAGCAGCCCTTTTTGATCTGGATGTTTCTTCTTGAAATAGGTCTAGATATTAAGCAACCGAAGTTTCTGCTTTTGGCTCTGCTTCAAGCATCATGTTGCTTTCTACGCCATGCATCCATGATACAAGCTTGCCAGCACAAAGAAGAAGTAAGACGCCACTTATTGTCGCTGTAATTGCGATACCACCGAAGATAGACATTGCGCCAAGCTCACCAACGTGAGAACCCACAAGGCCAGCTACGTAGTTTGCGACAGCGTTGAAGCCAAACCATGCACCCATCATTAGCGATGCGAGACGAAGCGGAGCTAACTTAGTGACCAACGACAGGCCAATAGGAGATAGACAAAGTTCGCCAAGGGTATGGAAGAAGAAAGCACCGACTAGCCACAGCATTGATGTTTTCACTGTTAGGTCGCCACCTTGCTCCATTACAGCGCCCATCATGCACACAAAACCAAGAGCTAGGAAGAACAAAGCCATTGCAAATTTCACTGGAGAATTTGGTTCACGCTTACCAAGCTTAACCCAAAATGCAGCAATGATTGGTGCAAGTGTAATGATGAAGAATGGGTTCAGAGATTGGAACCACGCCGCTGGGACTTCAAAGCCACCAATCATGCGGTCAGTATATTGTTGAGTATAGATATTCATCAGACCGCCAGCTTGTTCAAAGCCCGCCCAGAAAACTATGACGAATAGACCCATAACCAGAATAACTTTTAATCGATCGAACTCTTCTTTGGTTAGTGGCGTTTTTTCTTTTGATTTGTTCAGTGCTTTTGCTCGCGCAGCTGCGGGCACTGAACCAATGTTACCTAACCAAGATTGAGCCATTGTCATTTGCATGATTAAGCTAATAACCATACCAATACCAGCGGCTAAGAAACCTGCTTTCCAGCCGAAAGAGTCGACAGCAGCGCCTGAAATCAAGCCACCTAATAATGCACCTAAGTTGATGCCCATGTAGAAAATGGTGAATGCACCGTCACGGCGGTTATCGCCTTCTTGGTATAGGTCGCCAACCATGGTCGAGATGTTTGGCTTAAACATACCGTTACCACTGATAAGTAGTGCTAAACCTAGATAAAGAGCATTTACTTGGTCTAAGCCAATAGCGCCGTTAGGAAGAGCGAGTGTAAACTGGCCGAGTGCCATTAATACACCACCCACTAGGATCGATTTACGTTGTCCTAAGTAGTTATCGGCAATCCAGCCACCGATCAATGGCGTGATGTAGACTAAGCCAGTGTAAATACCGTAGAGATCAAGTGCGTCTTTCGTTGACCAACCCAGTCCACCGTTGAGGGTCGTGTCAGTCAAAAATAAAACAAGGATGGCACGCATCGCGTAGTAGGAGAAACGTTCCCATAGCTCTGTGCTAAATAATAAAAATAGGCCTCTAGGGTGGCCAAAGATGTTGTGATTGCTTGGCATAAGTTTTACTAATTTTAGGTATTAAAAGATTTTATAGTTATTCATGTATACACAGTAGGGTAAAAGTCTGCAATAGGCGTATTTTGTGGTCACGATAACTTGGTTTTGCTAAGGTGTTGATATTAAATAAATTTACTTTTAATGTGGCCCATTCTACTTGTGCTGCAAACTAATTTTCCATATTTGACCTGGTTGGTTAGTAACCTTTTTTAAAACCCTATCCAATAAAAATGTTTAGATCTATTGCCCTAGCCTATCGTTATGATCTTATAGGGAATGTTATTCATATTATCTGCGATATACATATGCTTACAGCAATGAGTCTTTTGATCTCTAAATGTTCCTTGTACAATGACTGACCAAATTTTTTACCTATGACTTTTTGGTTGATAAGTCTGTCTGTTCCGCGTAATTTCTCGCTTATCAGGACTCATTTATTAACGGCGACTAAATTGTTTTAGGCTGTGGTTAAATGTCCAAAGAACGAAGATGGCGAGTTAAATGAAACGTTGGTATTTACTTTACTGTAAGCGTGGTGATCAAAAACGCGCTCAACAGCACCTAGAAAATCAGGGGGTAGAGTGCTTTTACCCTCAAATAGAAGTCGAAAAGGTAGTGAGAGGGAAAGAGAAGCTGGTCCAAGAACCGCTGTTCCCATCCTATATCTTTGTCCGTTTTGATTATGAGCAAGGCCCAAGCTTTACTACCGTTCGTTCAACTCGTGGTGTTGTCGACTTTATTAAGTTCGGTGCAAGGCCGTATGAAGTCCAAGGTGATTTGGTTTTTGAGCTAAAAGAGTTCGAGAAGTGTTGTAGTAGCGAAGTTGAAGATTGCTGTGTTGAATTTGAGACAGGGCAAGTTGTCAAAATTAATAGTGGCCAGTTTGCGGGTGTTGAAGCTATTTACCATCAGAAAGATGGCGAAGCTCGATCCATTATGCTCGTAAAAATGATCAGCCAAGTGGTTCCGATCAGTATTGAAAACGAAGCACTACAAGCTCACGTATAAGTCAAATATTAAAAAAGTAAAAACTAGGCTTAAAACAAAAAGGCGCATAATGCGCCTTTTTTAGTATTTGATTTTTCAAACGCTTAAGCGTTATAGGCGTCGTTGTGAACGGCTTGTACCGCACGGCCTGATGGGTCTACACAGTTTTTGAATGACTCATCCCACTCGATCGCTTTTGCTGATGAACAGGCAACTGAAGGGCCGCCAGGTACACACTCTGCCGCCGATTCTAGAGGGAATAGCTCCTCAAAGATTTCACGGTAAGCATAACCTTCTTTGGTTGTTGGTGTGTTGTAAGGGAAACGGAACTGAGCAGCTTCCATTTGTTGATCCGTTACTTTTTCTTCAGCCGTTGCTTTCAATGTATCAATCCAGTCGTAGCCAACACCATCAGAGAACTGTTCTTTTTGGCGCCATGCGATTGAATCTGGTAAGTAGTCTTCAAAACACTCACGTAGGATGTGTTTCTCCATTTTACCGTTACCGCACATTTTGTCTTCAGGGTTTAAACGCATAGCCACATCGATGAACTCTTTATCCAAGAATGGTACACGACCTTCGACTCCCCATGCTGCAAGTGATTTGTTTGCACGGGCACAGTCAAACATGCTTAGAGCAAGAAGTTTACGTACCGTCTCTTCGTGGAACTCTTTTGCGTTTGGCGCTTTATGGAAGTACAGGTAGCCGCCAAAGATTTCATCAGCACCTTCACCAGAAAGTACCATTTTGATACCCATTGCTTTGATCTTACGAGCAAGCAAGTACATTGGCGTCGATGCACGAATGGTCGTTACATCGTAAGTTTCGATGTGGTAGATAACATCACGGATGGCATCTAAGCCTTCCTGAATGGTGTAAGTCATCTCATGGTGTACAGTACCGATTTTGTCCGCAACTTCACGTGCAGCAATCAAGTCGGGAGCATTTTCTAGGCCAACAGCAAATGAGTGTAGTTGTGGCCACCAAGCTTCTGATTGCTCATCATCTTCGATACGCATTGCTGCAAAACGCTTAGCGACTGCAGAAGTGATTGATGAATCAAGGCCACCAGATAGAAGTACACCGTAAGGAACGTCAGTCATTAGTTGACGCTTAACAGCAGCTTCTAGCGCTTCAGTTAGCTCTTCTCTGCTTGTGCTGTTACCTTGAACGGCTGCGTATTCGTTCCAATCGCGGATGTAGTAGCGTTGAGGTTCTGCATCTTTAGAAGAGTAGAAGCTACCAGGAGGGAACTCACTGATCGTCTTACAAACTGGAACCAGTGCTTTCATCTCTGAAGCAACGTAATAGTTGCCGTGCTCATCGTAGCCTTGGTAAAGCGGGATGATGCCAATATGGTCGCGGCCGACTAGGTATTCGTCTTTCTCTTCGTCATATAAAACGAAAGCGAAAATACCGTTAAGTTCTTCTAAAAGGTCGGCACCCATCTCTTGGTAAAGCGCAAGAATGACTTCACAATCAGAGTCAGTTTGGAACTGGTATTTATCTTCGTAGCGAGCGCGAAGTTCTTTGTGGTTATAGATTTCGCCATTAACTGCAAGAATGTGCTTTTTGTCTTGGCTGTATAGTGGTTGAGCACCACTGTTTAAGCCGACGATAGCTAGACGCTCGTGAGCAAGGATAGCTTTTTCACCGGCATAGATACCAGACCAGTCTGGGCCACGGTGACGAAGCTTTTTAGACATTTCTAAAGCAATAGGGCGAAGTGCTGCGGCATCACTTTTAATGTCGAGAATGCCAAATACTGAACACATAGAACTTCCTTTTAAATAATTTCTAAATCAACTGCATTCAATTTGCCATTCTGGCTAAAAAAAGCAACCGAATGTGAGCAAAAAAATAATATAAAGGGGTTTATGTTAGAAAATATCTACCTTTAAGGTGATTTTGGTGAGTGGCGTCTAATTGCGGTTGGTTTTTTGAACAAAAACCTCTCAAAAGTGCAAAAAAATCGCAATTTTGAGAGGTTAAATGGAACATGTTGAGTATCATATTTTATTGATGTTCGGATTCAATTGTTCACAAACATGTCGGGCAAAACCGCTACCAGCTTCGCTGTAAATGTTAAATGCCGCATCGACGCCATTCTCTTTCAGTGTTTCGAGCTGATCTGGATATTCGGCAATTGCCGCTATTTGACCTTTAAAGTTTCGTGATTTTAATTGTTCTAAGGCGGTTTGATTACCTTGGTGGTGAGGCATAGCCAAGATCACCAGTTTTACGTTTGCTGTGTCTAAGATTCGTTCCCAGAAATCCGGGTCAGTTGCGTCACCAGAAATAACGTTTCTGCCATGGCTTCTGTGGTTATGTGCCGCGTCTTCACGAACTTCTACACCTAAACTCACTTTGCCGTAGCGTGAGCGTAATTCGTCGTAGGCACCAGTACCAATGCGTCCCATACCAAGAATTAGAACTTGAGCCCGACCTGGGTCAATTCGTTTGTCACGTTGGTGGAGCTTCTCAGCAGCGTGCTCTTTTAACCAGCGACCTGATTGTTGATAAAGTTTGTGACCCGCTTTGTTGAGAGGTGCAGCGATTAAGAACGACAATGAAACGGCTATAGCCACTGCCACCAAGATGTCGCCAGACATCCAGCCCATCTTAAAAGCAAGGCCACCGACGATGAGGCCAAATTCACTGTAGTTAAACAGTGACAAAGAAGTGAGTAGGGAGGTTCGAACACGGAACTTGAATCGGTTTAGTACCAAGAAGTACAGAACGCCTTTCACTGGCAGTAACAATAAGAACAAGACTGCAAGCATAAAACCCTGAATAGTTGGCTGTTCTGACAAGCCAATATTCAAGAAGAAGCAGACGAGGAAAAGCTCTTTGAGGTTAAACAGCGACTTCGATAGCTCTGAAGCTTTTGGGTGACCGGCTAATAGCATACCTAGGATAAGGGCACCTAAGTCTGGTTTTACTCCTACAAACTGGAACAAGCCAGCACCAACAACTAATGCGAAGAAGATACCGAATAGCACCAACATTTCACCGTGCCCAACCCAATCGAGGACTTTGTAGAACAATGGGCGAAAGAAAGGCAAAGCGAACAGTGCGATCGCATACCACTCTGGAATTTTGCCCGTCGATGCAGTCAAGAATACGACAGCAAAGATATCTTGCATGACCAGAATGCCAATCGCTAGTGTGCCATAGGTAGCATTCATTTCCCCTTTCTCTTGTAGAGACTTGACCGCAAATACAGTACTAGAAAATGAAAGAGCAAAACCGAGTAGAACGATCTGTTCTATTGACATGGCTGCTAGAGATGAAATACCTAGGAACTTAAAACCAAATAGAGCGGCTGCAAAAAACAGAGTGGATAAAAGATTGTGGATCGTTGCGCCAGCCCAGATCTCTTTAGAGAGTAGGGTTTTGATGTCCAGCTTTAAGCCAATAGTAAATAAGAGAAGGGTGACACCAAGGTCAGCCAAAGTAATGATGGTGTCATTGGTTTCAAAGCCAAGGGCATAAAGCCCGAAACCTGCAACCAAAAAACCAACTAATGGGGGGAGGTGGCATTTTAAAGCAATAAATCCTGCGATAAACGCAGTGGATATTAATATAAGTTCCATAACTTGTTGTTGTAGTTCCCTAGCTTAAAAAAACGGGCCGTGTTTATACAAACACGGCCCGCGGAAAATCAGAATTGTTTTCTTTAGTCTTCAAGAAGCTTTTGCAGTAACACACCGTTGAGCATGGCGCGCTTAATCATGGCAAAGGCTCCCATCGTAGGATGTTTATCGATCTGTGATGCTACAATAGGCAGGCCGCTATGGAAAGTCGTTAACGACTGATTCTCTACATTGCGCTTAATTGCAGGGAAAACAATCTCTTGTGCCTTAGTAATATCACCAGCAATGATTACTTTCTGAGGGTTAAACAGGTTAATCGTCATCGCGATAGCCTTACCTAATTGGTTTCCTACTCGGACTAAGCTTTGCTTCGCGAGTTCATCGCCATTGATTGCGTGGTCACAAACATCTTGAATTGTAATATGTTCAAGTTCTGTTAAAGAAGATTCATAGCCTTGCTTAATGAGCTTTTGTACTCGATCAACAATGGCAGGGTTTGCCGCTACGGTTTCAAGACAACCGAAGTTACCACACTGGCATTGTTCTCCTAGCGGATCAATTTGGATATGACCAATTTCACCCACGTTACGGTTATGGCCTAAGAAAACCTGTCCATTAACGATAATACCAGCACCCGTACCACGGTGCACACTGACCAAAATAGAATCTTGACTGTCTTTACTTGCACCGAAGTAGTGCTCAGCAAGCGCCATTCCTCTAACGTCATTACCAACAAAACAAGCCACATGGAAAGTATCGCGAATAATATCGCTCAATGCGAGGTTATCGATGTCCGTGTTTGGCATGTACTCAACAACACCGGTTGTTGGGTTAACCAAGCCTGGAAGGGTGACACCAATGGCAATCAGTTGGTCGATCTTTGGCTGATGCTCAGCAATGAAAGCCTTGAGGTTATTGACCAAGCCTTGTGTAAGGTCTGATTGGTCTGAATAATCTAGGTCTTGTTGTTGGAAAGCCAACTCACGACCGCCAAGGTCATGAAGGCTTATTTGAATATAGTCTCTACCTAAGCGTACAGCGACAGAATGAAAAGGGTCGACTTCTGTGGTTAGGGAGATCGCGCGTCTACCGCCAGTAGACGCTTGTTGCGCAACCTCTTTAATGAGGCCGCGCTCCAAAAGTTGGCGGGTAATTTTTGTAACACTTGCCGGTGCGAGTTGGCTTACATCAGCCACTTGTATACGACTGATAGGCCCTTGCTGGTCTATTAGTCGGTATACCGCCGCACTGTTTAGTTGTTTAACTAAGTCTACGTTACCTATTTGTCCGCCATTCATACTTAATTGTGCTCGTATTGTCCATTAACAACAGTCGCTTTAACGTTAAAGTCTCGGTCAAATACAGCTAGGTTTGCAACCATGCCTTTTTTGATTCGACCTAGCTTGCTTTCTACACCGATAGCCGCAGCTGGGTATAGCGTAGCCATGCGAAGAGCTTCGTCTAAAGCGATACCAGCGTGCTCAACTGTATTCTGAACTGCTTCAATCATAGTCAGAGCTGAGCCGCCCAGTGTGCCGTTTTCATCAACACACTTACCATCTCGGTAATATACTTTCTTACCGACAAAAATAAAGTATTCCATGTCAGCACCTGCAGGAGCTGTGGCATCCGTCACTAATACTAGCTTTTCTCCCTTGATTTTGTGCGCAATTCTGATGTTTGCGTAATCAACGTGGAAGCCGTCAGCGATGATACCAGCATAAACTTCTGGCGTGTCGTAAATCGCGCCAACAACGCCAGGTTCACGACCGACCATAGGGGTCATCGCATTGAATAGGTGAGTAGCGAAAGTGATACCAGATTCGAAACTTTGTCGAGCTTCTGCGTAAGTCGCGTTTGTATGGCCGATTGAAACGACAACGCCAGCTTTGTGTAGGCGCTCGATATGTTCGGGATCATTTAGCTCTGGTGCCAATGTTACTTTTGCAACTAGGTCGCTGTTCTCACAAATCAGTTCAATCATTTCGCTGTCTGATTTACGAATGTGATCGACGCTATGAATGCCTTTTTTTGCAACGTTTAGATATGGACCTTCAAGGTGTAGACCAAGTGATTGGTTTTGGTACTGGTTGTGATATTCACGAGCTGCAGTAATAACTGCACGCATATCTTCGTCTGAAGAGGTGATGAGCGTAGGCAAGAAGCTAGTACAGCCTGATTTAAGGTTTGCTTCGTGCATGATCTGCATTGTTTCTGCCGTGATCTCATCGTTAAGCATTACACCGCCACAACCATTCAGCTGTAAGTCAATGAAACCTGGGCTTAGGTTTGCTCCGTTTAGATCGCGAACCTCGATTCCTTCTGGCAATTCAGAGATAGGACAGACTTTTTTGATCAGTTCATTTTCTATTACGACGGCATGATCGGTTAGAACATCACTACCAGTGTAAATTTTACAGTTACTTAGCGCGTACATAGTCAGCTAATCCTTATTTCGTGAGATCTTTTAAATTTGTTCGTTACCTAAATGTGGACTTAGTTTGCGAGCATCATTTACGTAACGATTTATCTTTTATGGGCGAACGGCTTCAAAATGGGAAGCTATTTAAGTTGTTGAAAAACATATGAACAATTGATCTTTATTATACATTTAGGTTCATTGTTAATGATTATTCATAGGGTAATCTAAAATTAGGAATACCATGTTTTTGCCTAATGATTAGATTTGAATTTTATCTATAAACGCTCATTTTTTTGAATGATAAAATAAGTTTTATGATCTCGCTAGCAAAAACCTCTGGATTTGGTAAAAACTGGTGATTAGGATCACAAATGGTAAGGTTTTAATTTGCGGGGCAAAATTAATTGAATACACTGAATAGGACTAAATTGAGCGACTAAAATAAGTTTCTCAAATGAATTCTAAAAAATCCTATAGGGGGAAACAACTGGTGAATATTCTAGGATATGCACAGAAGCTAGGTAAGGCATTAATGCTACCTATCGCAACACTTCCGATTGCGGCGCTTCTACTACGTTTAGGTCAAGGCGATCTACTTGATATTCCATTCATGGCGCAAGCTGGTGGAGCTATCTTCGGTAACCTACCATTGCTATTTGGTCTAGGTATCGCGATTGGTCTTTCTAAAGACGGTAACGGCGCAGCAGGTCTTGCTGGTGCAGTTGCTTACTTCGTACTAACAGCGACAGCAACAACAATTAACGCTGACGTAAACATGTCATTCTTCGGCGGTATCTTCGCTGGTATCATCGCAGGTCACTCTTACAACGCTTTCCATGCAACACGTCTTCCTGAGTGGCTGGCTTTCTTTGCGGGTAAACGTTTAGTACCTATCATGGCTGGTCTATTTGCACTTGTTGCAGGTGCTGTGTCTGGTGTGGTTTGGCCTGGTGTTCAATCTGGTCTAGACGCATTGGCTCACGCAGTATCAACGTCTGGCGCTATTGGTCAATTCGTTTACGGTACTCTTAACCGTGCACTTATCCCTGTAGGTCTACACCACGTATTGAACTCATACTTCTGGTTTGGTATGGGTACATGTCAAGAAATCATCGTTGCTGGTCAAGGCGCATTCGCTAACATCACTCAACTTTGTGTTGACCCATCACTAGCTAAAACTCTAGTTGTTGGCCAAGAGCACACATTCACATTCGCTAACTCTGTAACTCCAGAAATCACTACTGTAGTTAAAGAAGTGACTGAAACTGTTAAATCTGGCGACCTACACCGTTTCTTCGGTGGCGATAAAGGCGCTGGCGTGTTCATGAACGGTTTCTTCCCAGTAATGATGTTCGGTCTACCAGGTGCTGCACTTGCAATGTACCTAGCTGCTCCTGCTGAAAAACGCAGCCAAGTTGGTGGCGCATTGTTCTCAGTTGCATTCTGTTCATTCCTAACAGGTATCACAGAGCCGCTAGAATTCATGTTCGTATTCCTAGCTCCTGCTCTATACGCAATGCACGCTGTATTTACAGGTCTGTCTCTAGTAGTTGCAAACATGTTTGGTACTCTGCACGGTTTCGGTTTCTCTGCTGGTCTCATCGACTTCGTATTGAACTGGGGTCTAGCAACTAAACCATTCGTACTACTACTAATCGGTCTTGGTTTCGGTGCTCTATACTTCTTCACTTTCTCTTTCGCAATCCGCGCTTTCAACTTGAAATCGCCAGGTCGTGAAGATGATGACGAAGCTGTAGCAGCTCCTGCTGGCGACGCACCAAAAGGTGAAGTTGCGCGTCAATACCTGAAAGCTCTAGGTGGTCACGACAACCTAACTTCAATCGACGCTTGTATCACTCGTCTACGTCTAACTCTTAAAGACCGCTCTATCGCAGATGAAGCTGTTCTTAAGAAGCTTGGCGCTAAAGGTGTGGTTAAACTAGGTGAAAACAACCTACAGGTTATCCTAGGCCCACTAGCTGAAATCGTAGCTGGCGAAATGAAAGCTATCGGTGCAGGTGAAGACCTATCTGATGTAAAACTTCCATAGTGACGGAAGTACTTAATTAAGAAGTAAAGTTACTCTTAAGTAAGTTTCAAATTGAAAGCCTCCCAAACGGGAGGCTTTTTTGTGCCTACTGTTTAAGGTCAATGAACCCGGTTCGTTCTATTCTTCATCGAATAGCAGAAATAATCGCAATTAACGGACGGTTCTTATTGTGCAAAGGCGAAGAATTGTGGATGATTAGCAACAATGATCTTTCTATCTTTGACAGGCGCTGTAAGCGACCATTTTCATTGGTACAAAAGATAACTTTCTCTGACAATACTAAATACATAGAGGTGCTATAGATGAGTGAAGCTGAGGCTCGTCCATCGAATTTCATTCGCCAAATTATCGATAAAGATTTAGCGGATGGTACACACAGTAGCGTGCATACTCGTTTCCCGCCGGAGCCAAATGGCTACCTGCACATTGGTCACGCTAAATCTATTTGCTTGAACTTTGGTATTGCTCAGGACTACCAGGGACAATGTAATCTTCGTTTCGATGATACAAACCCTGAAAAAGAAGACGTTGAATACGTTGAGTCAATTAAGAATGATGTAAGCTGGTTAGGCTTTGAATGGTCTGGTGATATTTGTTACTCATCAAACTACTTCGATACGCTTTACGCTTATGCTGTGGAATTAATTAATAAAGGCTTAGCGTACGTTGACGAGCTAAGTCCTGATCAAATCCGTGAGTACCGTGGCACGCTAAAAGAGCCAGGTAAAGCGAGCCCATACCGTGATCGCAGCCCTGAAGAGAACTTAGCGTTGTTCGAAAAAATGCGTGACGGTGGCTTTGAAGAAGGTAAAGCGTGTCTACGTGCTAAGATCGACATGAGCTCTTCATTCATGGTTATGCGCGATCCTGTTATCTACCGTGTTCGTTTTGCTCACCACCATCAGACTGCAGACAAGTGGTGCATTTACCCAATGTACGACTTCACTCACTGTATCTCTGATGCGCTAGAGGGTATTACGCACTCTATCTGTACTCTTGAGTTCCAAGACAACCGTCGTTTGTATGACTGGGTTCTAGATAACATCACGATTGATTGCCAACCTCGTCAATACGAGTTTAGCCGTCTGAATCTTGAATACACGGTAATGTCGAAGCGTAAGCTCAACCAACTTGTGGTTGAAAACCTAGTTGAAGGTTGGGACGATCCACGTATGCCAACTATCTCTGGTTTGCGTCGTCGTGGCTTCACTTCAAGCTCGATTCGTGAATTCTGTAAACGTATTGGTGTGACTAAGCAAGAGAACATGATTGAGTTCGGTTCACTTGAATCTTGTATTCGTGATGATCTGAACGAAAATGCACCTCGTGCAATGGCTGTTCTTGACCCTATCAAGGTCGTGATTGAAAACTACGACGCTGATACAGTAGAAACATTGACGGTAGCAAACCACCCGAACAAGCCAGAAATGGGTACTCGTGAAGTACCATTTACACGTGAAGTTTGGATTGAGCGTGATGACTTCCGTGAAGAAGCAAACAAAAAGTACAAGCGTTTGGTTCTAGGTAAAGAAGTTCGTCTACGTGGCGCTTACGTGATCAAAGCTGAACGTATCGAAAAAGATGCAGAAGGCAACATTACGACTATCTTCTGTTCTTACGACAATGAAACATTGGGTAAGAACCCTGCAGATGGCCGTAAAGTGAAAGGCGTTATTCACTGGGTATCTGCTGATAAAGCGTTGCCTGCTGAGATTCGTTTATACGATCGTCTATTCACAGTGCCAAACCCTGCTGCTGCAGATGATTTCGCTGCAACGCTAAACCCTGAATCACTTGTTACGCTAAACGGTTTTGTTGAACCTAGCCTAGCAGAAGGTGTGGCAGAGCAAGCGTATCAGTTTGAACGTACAGGTTATTTCTGTGTAGATTCGAAAGACTCTAAAGCAGACGCGCTAGTATTCAACCGCACGGTTGGTCTACGTGACACTTGGGGTAAAACTGAGGCTTAATGGCTTTGTTTTTCTCTACTCTGTTTCTCGGAGCTTAGTTTCTCAAGAGACGCTTAATAAAAAACCGGCTTAGAGCCGGTTTTTTTTGTGCCTGGGAAATAACCAAATTGTGGGCCAAGCTACTGTGATTCTTAATACAGTATCAGCCCAAATAAAAAACGCCGGCCTAAGCCAGCGTTCTGTGTTACTTCTTCGCTTTATGTGCGTCTGGGTTGCCTTTGCAATCCCCAGTGATGCTTTTACCATACAGATACAAACTGTGGTTAGTTAGCTGTACATTGTAGCGTTGAGCGATTTCTTTTTGTCTTTCTTCGATAAGATCATCAGAGAACTCGATAACTTCACCGCAGTCTAAACATACTAGGTGATCGTGGTGATGCTGTGTTGAAAGTTCGAATACAGACTTACCACCTTCAAAGTGGTGACGAGTTACAATGCCTGCATCATCGAATTGGTTTAGTACGCGATAAACGGTCGCAAGACCAATCTCTTCACCTAAGTCGATCAGCTTTTTATATAAATCTTCAGCACTAATATGTTGGCAATCTGGTTGTTGTAATACTTCTAAAATTTTGAGCCGTGGGAGGGTCACTTTAAGACCAGCATCTTTTAGCGCTTGATTATTGTCTGACATATACTTTCCTGTTGATGATCTGCAGCAATTAACAGAATTCAATATTAATACCATTATAGTTTAGTCAGGCATAACAATAAACCACGAACTTCAAAGGGTTACTCACTGACATCACAATCTGTTTTGTAAATTGGAAGTATCTCACTTATAGTGGAGGTACGACCAGCCAGGTGACGGTGTTTTTTGATATGAACATGGATTGTTGTTATGAATAAGCAACTCGCAAAAATATATAAACCTAATATTGTAAAATTTGCACTCAATATTTGGCCTCCCTTTTGGGGCTCGGGAATTCGAATAGCCCACATTAGCGCTGACTTTAGGGTTGTTAAGACTGTGCTCAAGTTGCGGTGGTGGAATAAGAACGCTAATCGGACTCAATATGGCGGCAGTATCTTTTCTCTTACCGATCCCGTTTACTCGTTAATGTTAATGGGGATTTTAGGTGAGCGATATTATGTTTGGGATAAAGAGGCGAGTATTAACTTTATCAAGCCTGGTCAATCCGACTTGTATGCAGACTTTGAGATAAGCCAAGGGCAACTTGAGGATATCTATCGTCAGACACAACTTGGTGAGAAGTGTTTCCCCGAATTTGTCATCCACGTTAAAGATAAGCAGGGAAGTGTGGTTTCGGAAATTCAGCGAACTCTCTATGTGAGAAAGAAGCCACAATTTAGAGAGGATGACGAAGCATTAGAAGCTGAGTGTTGATTGATAAATATTGAATAGAAAAAAACCTCCTATAAGGAGGTTTTTTCATATCTACATAACGGTCATTAATTGTAACAATTAATGACCGCTAATGAATTAGTCTTCAAGCTCTGCTAGGCACATCTCTTCGTGGATTTGTTTAACCCAGTTAGATACACGCTCATCAGTCAGCTCAGGTTGACGGTCTTCATCGATACATAGACCAACGAACTGGCTGTCATCGCCTTCAACTAAACCTTTCGATGCTTCGAATTCGTAGCCTTCAGTTGACGTGTGACCTAGGATAGTACCGCCTTTTGCTTCAACGATATCACGGATAGTACCCATAGCATCGCAGAAGTATTCTGCGTAATCTTCTTGGTCGCCACAACCAAAAATAGCAACAAGCTTAGTTGAGAAATCAATAGCTTCTAGCTCAGGGAAAAAGTCATCCCAATCACATTGTGCTTCGCCGTAGTACCACGTAGGGATACCAAGCAACAGCAGATCGAAGTTATCGATATCTTCTTTGCTGCTTTTTGCAATGTCTTGAACTTGAACGAGCTGCTTGCCCAATTGCTTTTGAATCATCTTAGCAACAGCTTCAGTGTTACCTGTATCGCTACCAAAGAAGAGACCTACACTTGCCATAGAATCATTACCTTTCATTTTGTCTGTTGTCGGTGTAATAAAGTTCGGAGGAAATCGTTAGATTCCAGTTCCTTCCCAGCTTAGTTGGATTATCCCTTTTGCGATAAAGCCTGCGCAGCCAAGGAAAAGTACTAACCATACGATACGACGACCAAATGCAGGAACATTTCCCTGCTTTAGAACGTCTTTAATTGCCATTCCGATTAGAAAGAAAATCGCGGCAAACAGAAGATCTAAACCAACAGATTCAATGATGTTCATGTAGTCGTAAAGCATGGGAACCTTATATACCAAATTTGCTTGGGCGCACTATATCACTGTTGTGAGATAAAGTTAATCTGCTGTGATTACACAGCTCTCATTTATATCGACTAATCAACCTATCTAAGTGATGAATTTCCTTATTGCACGGAGCACTTCAGCGGGCTTTTCCGCGTGTAGCCAATGTCCAGTATTGGCGATAACATGTGCCTTTGCGTTGGAAAACTGCTGTTGAACGGCGGTTTGATGTTCAGCCGTCAGGTAATCTGAGTCACCACCCTTGATTAGCAAGGTTTTGACCGAGGTTTTGTCAATCGGTTCCCAACCAATAATCTGTGGGTAGTTGTTTAATAGCGAGGCAACATTGAAACGCCATTCCATGATGCCTTGTTCTGATTTGAACAAAGATTTCGTTAAGAACTGGCGAACCCCATCAATTTCGATATGTTTTGCGAGGACCTTAAGCGCCTCTGAGCGTGATGTCGGTTTTTCTTCTATCACAGCTTGTAGGCCTGCGAATACGTTGTCGTGACGACTTTGGGTGTACGCGACTGGTGCCATATCTAAGACAATCAATTTACGCAGCGTCAGGTGCTGTGTCAGTGCCATCGCTACCTTGCCACCCATCGAGTGACCAATCACAGTGACATCTTCTAGCTCTAGAACATTCAGCAGTTGAGCCACATCTTGTGCCATAGCTTGATAATTATGAGTGTCATTATGGAAAGATTGACCGTGGTTACGTAGATCGATGCTAAGTACCTGATGATCGGCTTTTAGATCCCTAGCGAGCAAGCCAAGGTTGTCCAAATTTCCGAATAATCCATGGATCAAAACAATGGTGTGACCCTCACCTTCAATTTTATAGTTGAGCTGTACTGACATTTTTATCTTATTCATGGTGGGTTTGACGTAGAGTATCCGCGCGGATCTCGCTATAATCCCTCAGAGTTTAAACATTGAGATTGTGAAAAGCGAATGAAAACAATTGAGGTTGATGAGGACCTATACCGTTTTATTGCGGGTCAGACAGAACGTATTGGCGAAAGCGCTTCAGATATTCTGCGCCGCTTGTTACTGGTTGATAACCAAGGCACGGTTCCGATCGAAGAGATCGTTGAGCCAAAAGGTATCGTTGTTAGCAAAGAGGTAGGCTTTACTCCAGAGAAGTTCGATGGCGTTAAAGAAATGCGCTCACTACTAATATCAGATGAGTTTGCATCACTAAAGAAAGCCATTGATCGTTTCATGCTTGTGTTATCAACACTGCATAAAATCGACCCTTTAAGCTTTTCAGAAGCAACTCAAGTAAAAGGCCGCAAGCGTGTTTACTTTGCAGACAACGAAGCGACGTTGTTAGCAAACGGCAACACAACTAAGCCTAAAGCTATTCCACAAAGTCCTTTTTGGGTTATTACGAATAACAATACAAGCCGAAAAAGACAGATGGTTGAACAGCTTATGAGCCGCATGAATTTCCAAGCAGAATTGATAGAAAAAGTAACAGGTTCAATTTAACGAAATCTGATTTAAACCTCATAATATCCATGGCTAAGAAGATATTATGAGGTTTTTTTGTTTTTAAATTTTATATAAGGATGTCGATAATGGCTATGCACCCTCGTGCCGGGCAGAAAGCTCAGCAGGAAGATCTTCATAATATCCCGGCTTTAGTTGCAAACTATTTCTTACAGCAACCGGATGCTACTAACCCAGATCATAAAGTACTGTTCGGCACTTCAGGTCACCGCGGTACAGCAGACAAATCAACATTTAATGAAAACCACATTCTAGCGATCGCACAAGCGGTTGCTGAGGTTCGTGCCGATCAAGGTACAACAGGCCCACTTTTCTTAGGCAAAGATACTCACGCTCTATCTGAGCCTGCTTTTTCTACGGTTATTGAAGTGCTAGTTGCAAACGGCGTTGAAGTTATCGTTCAAGAAAACAATGGCTTTACTCCAACTCCAGGTATCTCGCACGCGATTCTTACGCACAATCTAGTGAATGATAAAAAAGCTGACGGCATTGTTATCACGCCTTCACATAACCCACCTCAAGACGGGGGCATTAAATACAACCCGACACACGGTGGCCCTGCTGAAGCTGAACTGACTCAAGCGATTGAAGATCGTGCGAATGTGATCATTGCTGAGCAAATGCAAGGCGTTAAGCGCACTCCTATCGCACAGGCTAAACAGTCTGAGCTAGTGAAAGAAGTTGATTTAGTTGCTCCTTACGTTGCTGACTTGGTTAACGTGGTTGATATGGAAGCAATCCAGAAAGCAAACATCAAGATTGGTGTTGATCCACTGGGTGGTAGCGGTATTGATTACTGGCGTCAAATTGGCAAAGCGTACAACCTAGACCTGACTCTGGTCAGTGAAGCTGTTGATCCTTCGTTCCAATTTATGTCTCTAGACAAAGATGGTGTGGTTCGTATGGACTGTTCTTCTCCATACGCAATGGCAGGTTTACTAGCACTTAAAGACGACTATCAATTAGCGTTTGGCAACGACCCAGACTACGATCGCCACGGCATTGTTACGCCAAAAGGCTTGATGAATCCAAATCACTTCCTAGCGGTGTGTATTGACTACTTATACCGTAACCGTGAAGGTTGGGGTAAAGACGTTGCAGTGGGTAAAACATTGGTATCAAGTGCTCTGATTGACCGCGTTGTTGCTGACTTAGGTCGCGAGCTTTGCGAAGTGCCAGTGGGATTCAAATGGTTCGTTGATGGTCTTTATAACGGTCAGTTTGGTTTCGGTGGTGAAGAGAGTGCGGGGGCATCTTTCTTACGTAAAGACGGTACGCCTTGGTCAACAGATAAAGATGGCCTGATTCTTTGCCTACTTGCCGCTGAGATCACAGCAGTAACGGGCAAGAACCCACAAGAATACTACGAAGAACTTGCCGCTAAACATGGCGAATCTAAGTACAACCGTATTCAAGCAGTAGCTAACGGCGCACAAAAAGACGTGCTTAAGAAGCTATCTCCAGAGATGGTTTCTGCTGAGACGCTTGCTGGTGATGCGATTACTGCACGCTTAACGCACGCTCCAGGTAATGGTGCTGCGATTGGTGGCCTAAAAGTGACGACTGAAAACGGTTGGTTTGCTGCTCGTCCATCAGGTACAGAAGACATCTACAAGATCTACTGTGAAAGCTTTAAAGGTGAAGAGCACCTGAAAGCAATCGAAGCAGAAGCTCAAGAGATTGTTAACCAAGTATTTGCAGCCGCTGGCCTATAATCGAATACAGATTAGTAGAGCCATCAAGTAAATAGTGAAAGGGTTGATGTGAAAGCATCAGCCCTTTTTATTTGTCTGTGAGTAAGTGGCTAAGACTAAATCAACTCAATGGCTGAATAGATTAGCCGTGTGGCCAGCTTTGTGGCATCACAAACCAAAACTGTCCTGATTTGGTTTGTCCATGAACAAAGCGGTCACCAAACTCGGTGATGGGTTTACCGCTGAAATCATCTGTCCCAGCTGCCCATTGCTCTTTGGTGAGAGGGTAGAGCACTTCAGTAATTAAATGAGCTTGGTTTTGATAGCACCAAAAACCGTTTACTTGGCTTGAATTAATTTCGTAGCCCAAACATTCAGTAGGTACTTTTTGATCTAAGAAGGGGTTGGTATATACGCCCCTGCATGAGGAGATGTTTTGAGTCGACATCGATCTCTGGATACTGTTCAATAAAGGCGGCTGAAGATGACATACCAAGCTGGTGGCTTAGCATCCTATCGAGCTTCTTATCCAATTGATCATGAGAGTTTGGCCCAAACCATGTTTGTTCATGGAGCAGGTAAAACTTAATCGCCACTTCCCAATGTTGCAGTTTTTGGCTGCTCTCTTCTTCAAGAATAAAGTCGATTGCACCGAGAGTTCTACCTTCCACATTGATCTGAATCTCGTCGTGCTTTATCGAGTAATTCGGTGAGGCAACGATGACTTGTTCGCATAGATGCTGGTAGAGGAAACCTAATCTAGGATTACCATCATAAGTATGTGATGAGTCGATGGCATGGTGGCTAGAGAATGCACTGAGATCCGAAACCGGTGGCTTGATTTCTAGTAATGGCGGTGAGTCGATGACCCATTGGTAAAAACATTGCAGTGCTGTCATCTCTTCCTCATAAACTAGCTCTTTATAAACATAACCCTGGGGCTTTCGACATTCTACCCGTAAATTGATATAACGACGTTATTATAAAGGTAAGCTGGAAAGAAAAATGAATAACTTACAATTAGAAAAGCTACTTAACGAAAAACTGCAGCCACAGCAGATTAAAGATTACTGTCCTAATGGTCTTCAAGTTGAAGGTGCAACAGAAGTGAAGCGAATCGTTACTGGTGTGACAGCTTCTCAAGCCTTGATTGATAAAGCGGTAGAACTGAACGCAGACGCTTTGTTAGTCCATCACGGCTTTTTCTGGAAAGGCGAGTCAGAAGCGATTCGTGGCATGAAGGGCAAGCGCATTCGTACCTTGATTAAAAATGACATCAACCTTTTAGGTTATCACTTGCCGCTTGATATCCACCCTGAGCTTGGTAATAACGCGAAACTGGCGGAGTTACTTGAGATAGAAGTCGAAGGCGGTTTGGAAGGGCACCCACAATCCGTTGCGATGTTTGGCAAGTTGAGTGCGCCAATGACCGGTTCAGAGTTCGCAGAAAAGATTGGCCAAGCTTTGAACCGCAAGCCATTACACATTGCTCCAGAGAACCAAGACAAAATGATTACGACTGTCGGTTGGTGCACCGGTGGTGGTCAAGATTACATTGAGTTAGCGGCTTCTCAAGGTATTGATGCATTTATCTCTGGTGAAATTTCAGAGCGCACAACTTACTCAGCACGTGAACAAGACATTCATTACTTTGCCGCAGGCCACCACGCAACAGAACGTTATGGTGTGAAGGCATTAGGTGAGTGGCTAGCGAAAGAGCATGGCTTAGCTGTTGAGTTTATCGATATCGACAACCCGGTATAAAAAGAAAATATGGGATGTAGGATACGAGTCACTATAAATTTGTACCCGTCGATGAGACTGGCTAGTTAGAACTCTAATGGATTTTATTTCGAGAGATCTCAAGTAATTCGTCATTCCCTAGACTGACGAAGGAAGGAGTAGGGAATCTCTAAAAGCTTGTCGATACAATTAGTGAGATCCCCAACTCGCTCGTCCCTCACTCTTGAGGATGACGGAGTTGAGAGCATATAAAAGAAAAGGGTTGATGTTAATACATCAACCCTTTTTGATTTTAATCGATTAGAAAAGTCGAAACTTTACTATTCGCGCTCGTGTAGAGCTTGGAAATCACGCTGTTCTTCACCAGTGTACAACTGACGAGGACGACCGATGCGGTTCGTCGGATCGCTGTGCATTTCGTTCCAGTGTGCAATCCAACCGATAGTACGAGACATCGCGAAGATTACTGTGAACATTGATACCGGAATGCCGATCGCTTTCAGAATGATACCAGAGTAAAAATCTACGTTCGGGTATAGTTTCTTCGATACAAAGTACTCATCAGAGAGAGCGATGCGCTCAAGTTCCATTGCTACGTCAAGTAGTGGATCTTGAATGTTCAGTTCTTTAAGTACTTCGTGGCACGCTTCGCGCATTACCGTTGCACGTGGATCGTAGTTCTTGTAAACACGGTGACCGAAGCCCATTAAACGGAATGGGTCATCTTTGTCTTTTGCTTTTGCTACGTACTCTTCAATGTTGTCTACGCTACCGATCTCTTCAAGCATCATTAGACAAGCTTCGTTAGCACCGCCGTGAGCCGGACCCCACAAAGAAGCGATACCAGCAGCAATACAAGCAAATGGGTTTGCGCCCGAAGAGCCAGCTAAACGAACTGTTGACGTTGAAGCATTTTGTTCGTGATCTGCGTGTAACGTAAAGATTTTGTCCATTGCGCGAGCAACAACAGGGTTCACTTCATATTCTTCACATGGATTCGCATACATCATGTGCAGGAAGTTTTCTGCGTAGCCTAGGTCATTGCGTGGGTAGATAAACGGTTGACCGATAGAATATTTGTAACACATTGCAGCCAGTGTTGGCATTTTTGAAATTAGGCGGTATGCCGCAATTTCACGGTGTGTGTCGTTATTAACATCTAATGAATCATGATAGAACGCAGCAAGCGCACCTACCACACCACACATAACAGCCATTGGGTGAGCATCACGGCGGAAGCCGTGGAAGAAACTAGCAATTTGCTCATGAACCATGGTGTGACGCGTGACAGTCGTCTTGAACTCTTCGTATTGAGCTCGAGAAGGAGCTTCGCCGTATAAAAGAATGTAACAAACTTCTAAGTAATCAGCGTTATTGGCCAGTTGATCAATTGGATAACCACGGTGTAGAAGGATACCTTTTCCACCGTCAATATAAGTGATTTGCGATTCACAAGATGCAGTGGCAAGAAAACCAGGATCAAAAGTGAAAAAACCATTAGAACCCAGTGTACGAACGTCGATGACTGGAGTACCAAGTACACCTTCTGTAATCGGCAATTCGATCGGCGCTTGACCTTCAATATGAAGGGTAGCTTTCTTATCCGCCATAACAATCTCCTTTGTTATTATTAATCCGTCCAGGATGTTTATGTGCCATTTTTTTACTGGTCTTACGTCAGAAAGTCAATTTTTCTGCAGCTTTGTGTGCACTTGTTAGTGTTTTTTACATTAAATTCGTTAAAAGTCTGTGCTGTGTAGCATTATTTGTTGCATCAATTGTATTAGAATGTTGCCAGCCGTATAGTGGCGCTGAAAAGTTTGGTTAAAACCTTATAAATGCAAGGCTAAGAAGAAATGTGAGGTGTCTTCGGAAACCTAGCTGTTAACAATTATTTTACAATTATCTAAGGCTCAACTTACGTTATTTGTTAAGTTAATGTTAAATTTTGAGGGTTTGCAATCAAATTTTGTCCATAACAATACATAAGGTTATTTAATGACCATCATGCTCAATGGAGCTGAGTGAGCGAGCCCGTGAAAGAAAGAAAGACAAGACCTGTTAATTTAGATTTACAGACCATCCACTTTCCTATCACAGCAATAGCTTCCATCCTACACCGTGTGTCTGGGGTGATTACTTTTGTTGCGATCGGAATTCTGCTTTGGTTACTATCCATTTCCCTCTCTTCCCCTGTAGGCTTTATGGAAGCTAGCGACATTGTCGACGGTTTCTTCGTGAAGTTTATTCTGTGGGGCATTTTAACCGCTTTGGCTTACCACATTGCTGGTGGTATTCGTCACCTTCTTATGGACCTTGGTCACTTTGAAGAGCTGGAATCTGGCGCTAAGAGCGCGAAGGTTGCATTCGCAGCAACAGCGGTATTGTCTCTACTAGCGGGGATCTTAGTATGGTAAACAACGTTTCTACTTTTGGTCGTAATGGTGTGCATGATTATCTATTGATTCGTGCAACAGCCATCATTATGACGCTTTACACTATCTACCTAGTGAGCTTCTGTGCTTTCTCAGGTGATATTTCTTACGCATCTTGGACGCAATTCTTTGGTGGTACTTTCACTAAAGTCTTCACCATGTTAGCGCTTACTTCAATTTTGGTTCACGCGTGGATCGGCTTGTGGCAAGTACTAACTGACTACATCAAATGTGCAAAATTGCGCGTTGGTCTTCAAGTCGGTGTTGTTGCGGTTCTTCTAGGATATTTCTTCTCTGGTCTGTTTATTTTGTGGGGTGCGTAAGTGACTATTCCTGTTCGTGAGTTTGATGCTGTAGTAATTGGCGCTGGTGGTGCTGGTATGCGCGCCGCGCTACAAATTTCTGAGCAAGGCCTATCTTGTGCGTTGCTTTCTAAAGTTTTCCCAACTCGTTCTCATACTGTATCTGCGCAAGGTGGTATCACCGTTGCTCTTGGTAATGCGCATGAAGATCACTGGGAACAACACATGTACGACACGGTAAAAGGTTCCGATTACATCGGCGACCAAGATGCTATCGAATACATGTGTAAAAATGGTCCTGAGTCGGTTATCGAACTAGAAAAAATGGGTCTTCCATTTTCTCGTTTTGATAACGGTAGTATTTACCAACGTCCGTTTGGTGGCCAATCTAAGAATTTTGGTGGTGAGCAAGCGGCTCGTACCGCAGCGGCAGCCGACCGTACTGGTCACGCACTGTTACACACGCTTTACCAACAAAACATTAAACACAAAACGACGGTTTTCTCTGAGTGGTATGCACTGGATCTTGTTAAAAACGAAGATGGTGCAATCTTAGGTACTACCGCGCTTTGTATGGAGACGGGTGAGGTTTGCTACTTCAAAGCGAAGGCAACAATCCTTGCTACTGGTGGTGCTGGTCGTATTTACGCATCAACAACCAATGCTCACATTAACACTGGTGACGGTGTTGGCATGGCGATTCGTGCAGGCGTTCCAATGCAAGACATCGAAATGTGGCAGTTCCACCCAACGGGTATCGCTGGCGCAGGTGTTTTGGTAACAGAAGGTTGTCGTGGTGAAGGTGGTTACCTTCTCAATAAAGACGGCGAGCGCTTCATGGAACGTTATGCTCCGAATGCTAAAGATTTAGCTGGTCGTGATGTTGTAGCTCGTTCGATGATGGTTGAGATTCGTGAAGGTCGTGGTTGTGATGGTCCATGGGGTCCACACATCAAGCTGAAACTCGATCACCTAGGTAAAGAGACGCTTGAATCTCGTCTACCGGGTGTATGTGAGCTTTCTCGTACGTTCGCTCACGTTGATCCTGTTAAAGAACCAATTCCTGTAATCCCAACGTGTCACTACATGATGGGTGGTGTTCCTACACAGGTTTCTGGTCAAGCAATTAAACAAACTGAAGACGGTACAGACGTTGAAATTCAAGGTCTATTCGCTTGTGGCGAAATCGCTTCAGTATCAGTACACGGTGCAAACCGTCTAGGTGGCAACTCGCTACTTGATTTGGTTGTGTTCGGTCGTGCGACAGGTCTTCACCTTGGTGAGACTTTGAACAAACAAGCTGAAGCAAAACCTGCAACTGAAGCTGACATTGAACGTTCACTAGAGCGCTACAATCGTTGGGAAAACAGTACTGACGGTGAAGATCCTGCGGTAATTCGTAAAGACCTTCAGCAATGTATGCAGAACAACTTCTCTGTATTCCGTGAAGGTAAAGCGATGGCTGACGGCTTAGAAGAGCTGAAAGTGATTCGTGAGCGTCTTAAAAATGCACACCTTTCAGACAAGTCGACTGAGTTCAACACGCAACGTATTGAGTGTTTAGAGCTTGAAAACTTGATGGAAACGGCATTCGCAACCGCGGTTGCAGCAAACTTCCGTACAGAGAGTCGTGGAGCGCATGCTCGTTTCGACTTCCCAGATCGTGATGATGAGCAATGGCTATGCCATTCTCTGTACAACCCTGAATCAGAAAGTATGACTAAGCGTGGCGTGAACATGGAACCTATCCATCGTGAAGCATTCCCGCCGAAAGCACGTACGTACTAAGGAGATATGACCATGAAACTGAATTTCTCTTTATACCGTTACAACCCAGATGTGGACCAGAAACCTTACATGAAAGAGTACACCCTAGAGGTGGAAGAAGGTTCTGACATGATGCTTTTGGACGCGCTTATTCTTTTGAAAGAGCAAGATCCAACGATTTCATTCCGTCGCTCATGCCGTGAAGGTGTATGTGGTTCTGATGGTTTGAACATGAATGGTAAAAATGGATTGGCGTGTATCACGCCACTGTCTGCACTTTCTGGCCAAGATAAGATCGTAATTCGCCCACTTCCAGGTTTGCCTGTTGTGCGTGATTTAATCGTAGACATGACTCAGTTCTACGATAACTACGAAAAAGTTAAGCCGTTCTTAGTGTCTGATGGCAATGTGCCACCGGCTCGTGAAAACCTACAAAGCCCTGATGAGCGTGCTCATTTAGATGGTTTGTATGAATGTATTATGTGTGCATGTTGTACGACTTCATGCCCATCATTCTGGTGGAATCCAGATAAGTTCATCGGACCAGCAGGCCTACTTGCAGCATACCGTTGGCTAATAGATAGCCGAGATACGGCGACAGACGAACGTCTGTCCGATCTTGATGATGCATTTAGCGTTTTTCGTTGCCATGGCATCATGAATTGTGTAAGTGTTTGTCCTAAGGGATTAAATCCGACGAAAGCGATTGGTCACATTAAGACCATGCTAGTGAATCGTTCGGTTTAAGTTATATAAAAATTGCCGCCCTAGAAGTTTTGGGGCGGCCTTTTAATAGCTCGGCATAGACCGCAGCAAACGTGAAAACTACTGGTTAAGGGAAAATATGCACAACGGCGTGATGAAGGCATGGCTCGAGTCTTCACACTTGGCTGGCGCCAATGCAACGTACGTAGAAGAACTCTATGAACTGTATCTTAGTGACCCCGATTCGGTAAGTGACGAATGGAGAAGTGTTTTTGAAGAACTGCCTGTGCAAGCTTCAGAAGCAGTGGAACAACCACACTCTCGTGTTCGTGAATACTTCCGTCGACTCGCTCAAGAAACAAAGCATTACAGTGTCCAAGTTAGTGATCCAGATGTCGATGCGAAACAAGTAAAGGTTCTGCAACTTATTAATGCCTATCGATTCCGAGGGCATCAATCAGCAAATCTAGACCCCCTAGGTTTATGGGAAAGAGATACAGTCGCTGAACTGGATCCTTCTTTCCACACTCTTACCGAAGATGACCTCAATGAGACGTTTAACGTCGGCTCCTACGCCATTGGCCAAGAGACGATGGTGCTTCGAGATTTGTACAAATCTTTAAAGCAAACGTATTGTGGTTCGATTGGTGCTGAATACATGCACATGACTAACACAGAGCAAAAGCGTTGGATCCAACAACGTTTAGAGTCTGTTTCTGGTCAACCCTCTTTCGATAAAGAAGAAAAGCAAGCTTTCCTAGAAGAGCTAACGGCTGCTGAAGGTCTTGAGCGCTATCTTGGTGCTAAATTCCCAGGCGCAAAACGCTTCTCGTTGGAAGGTGGTGATGCGTTGATCCCAATGACGAAGGAAATTATTCGTCATGCTGGTGGACAAGGCATGCGTGAAGTTGTTGTTGGTATGGCTCACCGTGGTCGTCTAAACATGCTGGTCAATGTGCTTGGTAAAAAGCCACAAGACCTGTTTGACGAGTTTGCGGGCAAGCACAGCGATGACTCGTGGGGCACTGGTGATGTGAAATACCACCAAGGTTTCTCTGCGGATTTCGCAACACCAGGCGGCAACGTTCACTTAGCACTTGCATTTAACCCATCTCACTTAGAAATCGTAAACCCGGTAGTTATCGGTTCGGTACGTGCTCGCCAAGATCGTCTAGACGATAAAGATGGCAGTCGTGTACTTCCAATTACTATCCATGGTGATTCAGCTATCGCTGGCCAGGGTGTAGTACAAGAGACGTTCAACATGTCTCAAGCTCGTGGTTTCTGTGTTGGTGGTACGGTTCGTATCGTTGTAAATAACCAAGTTGGTTTTACGACGTCTAACCCTCGCGATACACGTTCTACGATGTACTGTACAGATATCGCGAAGATGGTTCAGGCTCCGATTTTCCACGTTAATTCTGATGATCCAGAAGCGGTTGCGTTCGTAGCGCGTCTTGCATTGGATTACCGTAATACCTTCAAGCGTGATGTTGTTATTGATTTGGTTTGTTACCGTCGCCACGGTCACAACGAAGCCGATGAGCCGAATGCAACACAGCCTTTGATGTACCAAAAAATCAAGAAGCATCCAACACCACGTAAGCTTTACGCTGACGTGCTAATGGAGCGTGGAGAGTTTGGTATTGATACGGCAACTCAACTGGTTAACGAATATCGTGATGCACTTGATCACGGTGAAGTTGTGGTTAAAGAGTGGCGCCCAATGGCACTTCACTCTGTGGACTGGTCTCCTTACCTAGGTCACGACTGGAACATCGAGTGGGACAATAAGATTGATATCGAGCGCCTGAAAGAGCTTGGTACTAAACTTTGCCAATACCCAGACAGCCACAAGCTGCAAAGCCGAGTAAATAAACTGTACAACGATCGAACTGCCATGGTGAATGGTGAGAAACAAGTCGATTGGGGTATGGCTGAAACACTGGCTTACGCAACACTTGTTGACGACGGTAAGCGTATTCGTATCTCTGGCCAAGATTCAGGTCGTGGTACGTTCTTCCACCGTCACTCAGTACTGCACAATCAATCAGATGCAAGCACGTATGTTCCTCTTGCGAACATTCATGATAAACAAGGGCCATTCCAAGTGTTTGACTCTGTGTTATCTGAAGAAGCGGTACTCGCATTTGAGTATGGCTATGCGACAGCAGAGCCAAGCGGTCTCACCCTTTGGGAAGCACAATTTGGTGATTTCGCAAACGGTGCACAAGTTGTTATCGACCAATTCATTTCATCAGGTGAGCAAAAGTGGGCACGTCTATGTGGTCTAACTATGTTGCTTCCTCACGGTTATGAAGGCCAAGGCCCTGAGCACTCTTCTGCGCGTCTTGAGCGTTACCTTCAGTTGTGTGCTGAACAAAACATGCAGGTTGTTGTTCCTTCAACGCCAGCTCAGGTTTATCACATGATTCGCCGTCAGGTTGTTCGACCAATGCGTCGTCCACTGATTGTAATGTCACCTAAGTCATTGCTTCGTCACCCTTTGTGTACATCTTCTCTTGAAGATTTGGCAGAAGGCACGTTCCAACCAGCTATCGCAGAAATTGATGATCTGGCTCCTGAGAACGTAAAACGCGTCGTGTTCTGTTCAGGTAAGGTTTACTTTGACCTGCTTGACCAAAGACGTAAGAACGAGCAAGACGATGTCGCTATTGTACGTATTGAGCAACTTTACCCGTTCCCTTATGAGGACGTGAGAGCTGCCATCGCACAATACACCAATGTAGTCGATTACGTTTGGTGTCAAGAAGAGCCACAAAACCAAGGTGCTTGGTACAGTAGCCAACATAATTTCCGAGCTGCTATCCCAGTGGGTGCTGATATTCAATACGCAGGTCGTCCTGCATCAGCGTCACCAGCTGTTGGCTATATGTCGGTACACTTGAAACAACAAAAGGCGTTAGTTGACGACGCTTTGACCCTACTTAAGAACTAGAAGTAAAAGGAAAATACGCACATGACAATTGAAATTCTGGTTCCAGATTTACCTGAATCTGTGGCTGATGCAACAGTAGCGACTTGGCACAAAAAACCAGGCGAAGCCGTTGCACGTGATGAAGTCATTGTAGACATCGAAACAGATAAAGTAGTTCTAGAAGTACCGGCTCCTGAAGCGGGTGTTCTGGAAGCTATCATCGAAGAAGAGGGTGCTACGGTACTTTCTAAGCAGCTTCTGGCTAAAATTAAGCCTGGTGCTGTCGCTGGTGAACCAACGAAAGACACGACTGAAGATACAGAAGCTTCTCCTGATAAACGCCACAAAGCGGCACTGACAGAAGAAAGCAACGACGCACTAAGCCCTGCTGTTCGTCGTCTTCTTGCTGAACACAACCTACAACCAGCTGACGTTAAAGGCACTGGTGTTGGTGGTCGTATTACTCGTGAAGACATCGATGCACACCTAGCAGCAGCGAAAGCGGCTCCGGCAGCAGCATCTGCACCAGCAGTTGAAGCGCCAGCAGCGGCTCGTAGCCAAAAACGCGTGCCTATGACTCGCCTACGTAAGACAGTTGCAAACCGTCTTCTAGAAGCGAAGAACAGCACAGCGATGCTGACTACTTTCAACGAAGTGAACATGAAGCCAATCATGGATCTTCGTAAGCAGTACAAAGACCAATTCGAGAAGCGTCACGATACGCGTCTTGGTTTCATGTCTTTCTACGTGAAAGCAGTAACAGAAGCACTGAAGCGTTTCCCAGAAGTCAACGCTTCTATCGATGGTACAGATATCGTTTACCACAACTACTTCGACATCAGCATGGCAGTATCAACACCACGTGGTCTAGTAACTCCAGTACTGAAAGACTGTGACACACTAGGTTTCGCTGACATTGAAAAAGGCATCAAAGAGCTAGCAATCAAAGGCCGTGACGGCAAGCTAACTGTTGATGAGTTGATGGGCGGTAACTTTACTATCACGAACGGTGGTGTATTTGGTTCTCTAATGTCTACGCCAATCATCAACCCGCCTCAAGCGGCAATTTTGGGTATGCACAAAATCCAAGATCGTCCAATGGCTGTTGATGGCAAGGTTGAGATCTTACCAATGATGTACCTAGCGCTTTCTTACGATCACCGTCTAATCGACGGTCGAGAATCAGTTGGCTTCCTAGTGACAATCAAAGAGCTCCTGGAAGATCCTGCACGTCTGCTATTAGACGTTTAGTATCTCTAAAACGTCTAGTTAACCCGGTTAGCTAGACGTAAAAAGTTTCAAAGGCTAGGCTGCTCAACGTCTGGCCTTCAATTGAACTGTAAAGCCATTAGAAAATGGACAGCAGTTGATTTGAGAAGACCCTACAGACGTACCACAGGAAACTGTGTCGTTATGGAAATAATAATCCCTTAAGGGAAAATAAACGGAATATCAAAATGAATTTGCATGAATACCAAGCCAAACAGCTGTTTGCAGAATTCGGTTTGCCTGTACCAGAAGGTTTCGCATGTGATACTGCACAAGAAGCTTTCGAAGCTGCAGGTCGTATCAGTACAGCCAAGAAAGTCGTTAAGTGTCAAGTACACGCTGGTGGTCGCGGTAAAGCGGGCGGCGTAGAGCTACATGACACCAAAGAAGGCGTTAAAGAGTTTGCACAAAAGTGGCTAGGTAAAAACCTAGTGACTTACCAAACAGACGCTAATGGTCAACCTGTAACAAAGATCCTAGTTGAAGAAGCATCGAACATTGCTAACGAACTTTACCTAGGTGCTGTTGTTGACCGTGCAACGCGCAAAATTGTATTCATGGCGTCAACTGAAGGCGGCGTGGACATTGAGAAAATCGCTGAAGAAACTCCAGAGTTGATTCACCAATCAGCGATCGATCCTCTAGTGGGCCCTCAAGCTTACCAAGGCCGTGAACTTGCGTTCAAACTTGGTCTAGTTGGCGATCAAATTAAACAGTTCGTTAAGATCTTCATGGGTCTTGGCCAAATGTTCTCTCAGTACGACCTAGCTCTACTAGAAATCAACCCGCTTGTAATTACTGGCGAAGGCAACCTGCTTTGTCTAGACGGCAAGATCAACATTGACTCAAACGCAATGTACCGTCAGCCAAAGCTTCGTGAAATGCACGATCCTTCACAAGAAGACGAGCGTGAAGCGCACGCAGCTCAGTGGGAACTGAACTACGTAGCACTTGATGGCAACGTTGGCTGTATGGTTAACGGTGCAGGCCTTGCGATGGGTACGATGGATATCGTAAACCTACACGGCGGCAAGCCAGCAAACTTCCTTGATGTAGGCGGCGGCGCGACAAAAGAGCGTGTAGCTGAAGCATTCAAGATCATCCTTTCTGATGACAATGTTAAAGCAGTACTCGTAAACATTTTCGGTGGCATCGTTCGTTGTGACATGATCGCTGAAGGTATTATCGGTGCAGTTAAAGAAGTAGGCGTAACAGTTCCAGTAGTTGTTCGTCTAGAAGGTACAAACGCAGACCTAGGTCGCGAAGTACTTGCTAATTCTGATGTTGATATCATTGCTGCTGTATCTCTAACAGATGCTGCTCAGAAAGTTGTTGCTGCTGCGGAGGCTAAATAATGTCTGTATTAATTAACAAAGACACTAAAGTAATCTGTCAGGGTTTCACTGGCGGTCAAGGTACATTCCACTCAGACCAAGCTATCGCATACGGTACGCAAATGGTTGGTGGTGTTTCACCTGGTAAAGGTGGTCAAACTCACCTAGGCCTTCCAGTATTCAACACAGTACGTGAAGCAGTAGAAGCGACTGGTGCAACAGCAACAGTTATCTACGTACCAGCACCTTTCTGTAAAGATGCAATCCTAGAAGCGATTGATGCAGGTATCGAACTGATCGTAACAATCACTGAAGGTATCCCTACTACAGACATGATCGACGTTAAAGTGAAGCTAGAAGAAACTGGCGTTCGCATGATCGGTCCTAACTGTCCTGGTCTTATCACTCCAGACGAGTGTAAGATTGGTATCATGCCTGGCCATATCCACAAGAAGGGTAAAGTAGGTATCGTATCTCGTTCAGGAACTCTGACGTACGAAGCAGTTAAACAAACAACAGATGAAGGCTTTGGTCAGTCTACATGTGTTGGTATCGGTGGTGACCCTATTCCAGGTTCAAACTTCATTGATATCCTAAAACTTTTCCAAGAAGACCCAGAGACTGAAGCAATCGTAATGATTGGTGAGATCGGTGGTACTGCGGAAGAAGAAGCGGCTGAGTTCATCAAAGCAAACGTAACTAAGCCAGTTGTATCTTACATCGCTGGTGTTACTGCTCCTCCGGGTAAACGTATGGGCCACGCAGGCGCAATCATCTCTGGTGGTAAAGGTACTGCTGAAGATAAATTCGCAGCACTAGAAGCAGCAGGTGTTAAGACTGTTAAGTCTCTTGCTGACATCGGTAAAGGCCTACGTGAAATCACGGGTTGGTAATCAGCTGGCTTTTGTTTAACGAGATAGAAGTTAACTGAACGATATAAGAAAGGCTTGGTCATTGACCAAGCCTTTTTTGTATGTTTTCAATGATACGAGATACGAGATACGAGATACGAGATACGAGATACGAGATCGTACTGATAAGTGCTAAGCTCGGCTTCTAACCATTTGAGATAACATAAACATTGCTGCAGCACTGATAACAACAGAAGGGCCGGCCGGTGTGTCATAGAACCAAGACAAGCTCAATCCTCCGAACACAGCGATAGAACCAATTACCGATGCAAGGAATGCCATTTGTTCGGGTGTATTGGCGAATTTTCTTGCCGTTGCTGCCGGAATGATAAGTAGTGAGGTCATGATTAACGCACCAACAAACTTCATACCTACTGCAATCACGATCCCAACCAATAGCATCAAAATAAGACGCATTAAATCAATGTTGATGCCATCAACCGCTGCGAGATCTTCGTTAACGGTCGTCGACAATAGTGGTCGCCAAAAGATAGCAAGTACCACTCCAATCACGGCAGCACCCGCATAGATGAATACCAAATCTGTCGGAGACACTGCAAGCAAGTCACCAAATAGGTAGCTCATTAGGTCAACGCGAACGTTATCTAAGAAACTCACGGCGACAAGACCCAAAGACAGAGCGCTGTGCGCCAAAATACCGAGTAGGGTATCGGTCGCGACTAGCTTTTGTTTTTGTAAAGTCACTAGCAACACAGCTAGCATCAAACAACAAATCAGCAGCGCGAAATACAAGTTAATGTTGAACAGAAAGCCAAGTGCTAAGCCCATCAAAGAAGCGTGAGCAAGCGTGTCACCAAAGTAAGCCATCTTGCGCCACACCACGAATGAACCTAGTGGCCCCGCGATTAGAGCAATGCCCAAGCCAGCTAAAATAGAGGGAAGAAGAAACTCAAGCATTAGTGGTGTCCGTGTTTATGGTTTGAACATTCATGCACGTCGCCTTCGACAGGCTGTCCTGCGAGATCATGATGGTGATGTTCGTGTTGGTGGTGATAAAAGGCTAAGGTCTCTTGGGTCGCGGTGCCAAAAAGTGCGATATAAGAGGGGTGGTGTTTGATGTCTGCCGGTGCGCCTGAACAGCAGATATGGTGATGCAAACAGATAACATCGTCTGTTTTTGCCATCACTAAATGCAGATCGTGTGAAACCATAAATACGGCACAACCAAAACGGTGGCGAATGGTATCGATCAGGTCGTACAGGTCTATTTGGCCTTGTACATCAACACCTTGTGCGGGTTCATCAAGAACCAGTAGATCGGGTCTTCTTAGCAATGAACGAGCAATTAGCACACGTTGGTTTTCACCGCCAGATAGTTGGTGCATGTTGCTCTTTTGTAGATGTTCAGCACCAACGAGCTTCAATGCTTCAAGGATCTCTTGCTGACTGAACTTACCAGTGAGCTTTAGAAAACGTTCTACATTGAGCGGTAGTGAATCATTGAGCTTTAATTTTTGTGGTACATAGCCAATTTTCAGTTTTTTAGCTTTTGTTATTGTGCCTGAAAATTTGGTCTGTAAACCTAATACCACTTTTACTAATGTCGACTTTCCTGCACCGTTTGGCCCAATCAGGGTGGTGATTCTGCCGCGCTCTAAATTTAGAGAGATGTTATCTAGAACTTTTCGACCGTCAAATTCGACGCTCACAGAATCTAGTTGGATTAAATTATCCATGAATAGAACTCATTTGCAATTCGCTAATGTTATAATGTAACATTTACCTCAAGCCTAAGCTACTTTTCTATTAACGAGGAATTATGTCACGTTCATCTTTTATACTTGCTACTTTGCTTTTAGCGCCAAGTGTTGCAAGTGCCAATACTATTCTAACAAGCTTCAAACCAATTCAAATGATTGTGACAGAATTAACGCAGGGCGTTAGTGAACCGGATGTGTTGATGAACAGCAATGCTTCGCCGCACGATTATGCGCTTAAGCCATCGGATGTCAAAAAAGTTCATAGTGCCGATATGGTGATCTGGTTTGGCCCTGACCTAGAAGCTTTTTTGACCAAGGTGATTGGTTCTAAAGAAAACGTTATCAAGATCAGTGAGATTCCGGGGATTAACTTGAGAGAGTTTGGACATGAAGACCACGATGCTCATGAAGGGCACAACCATGGTAGTCATGACCCGCATTTTTGGTTGGGTATCGATCAAGTCGAGGTCGCGGCAAAATATATCTCAGCTAAGCTAATTGAGTCAGACTCTGATAACGCCATGGCGTATCAAGAGAACCTAGATTCATTCTTGATTGCCTTGAAAGAAAAGCAGCAGTCGATTCATGAACAGCTTGCGCTAGTTAAAGACAAAGGCTACTACGTATTCCATGACGCGTATGGTTACTTTGAGCAAGAGTTTGAGTTGAATAATTTAGGCCACTTTACGGTTAGCCCTGAACGTAAACCCGGAGCGAAAAGCTTGATAGCGATTAAGAAAACTCTGGTTCGTGACAATGTTCAATGCGTATTTTCAGAGCCTCAATTTACACCAGCGGTGATTGAATCGGTGACTCGTGGAAGTAACGCTAAACAAGGACAACTTGATCCTGTCGGTTCGCAGGTTGAAGTGAAGGGTGGAAGCTATTTTGATTTTCTTCAGCAGCTTACAGATAGTTACACAAGTTGCTTAAGTGGAAGGTAATCAATATTGAGTATTCTTTACGACACTTTGCTCTCGTTAATTGATGAATCATGCCGCTTTTTGCGGCATTTTCGTGACCGCTAAGATAAAACCTTCCAACAAATATCAAACCTCCTTTCTCCTTTGTCAATTTCAGCTAAAATAGAAAGATAATAATAAGCACAAAAAAACTCACTTTTTGGTTAATCAGCAACAAGCGCTGTGAGAACCAATATTTCATGTGTTGTTGCTGTTCAGGATTAAAAGTTGTATCGAATTATTTTCAAAATGTTCATCTTAATGAGCATTTCATTTAGCGTTCTTGCGGTAAATACATCACCCTCCGTTTTCTACCCTTTGCCCGTTCAAGCACAAGGGAACTTCCTTGCGGCAAAAAATCTGTACTTAGGTGAAGGTGGCGGACTCTGGGTTCATGATGTGCATGGAAAAATACTTTTTTATGATGGCAGAACCCTATTCCCTCGAAAAGGTAGCCTTTTGCAGTTTTCTTCAGAGAAAGTCGCGTTTCTTAACGATGAGTTTTGGACTTTCTTTGATAATGAGGTGTACCGACATAGCCCAGGAATCGGCAATGCACTTGCATTTAGTCTAAGCCCGGGGGCTGAGATCGCGAATATCGGTGCTTCCGGTGATTATATTTGGGTGACAGATGGCAGTAATTTCTATACGTACAATACTCAATCTTTAGAATTTAGCACTTACTCGCTTCTAAAATTGTATCGGCATAACAATAGCAGCGATATTACGATTAACGATGCTGAGCGGGTGCTGTCAAAATGGGTGCTTGCGACCAGCTCCGGAGTGTACCTTTCTGATAGCCAAGAATTTACTCATATCGCTGCATCAGAAAAAAATCATATAGAGACGCTGTATTTTTCGATGGCAAGACGTGAGTTAGTCATTGGTACATTGAATGGTGCAGTGATTATAGATCTTGCAAATCCTAAGAAAGAAAGGTGGGTGCGTGGTTCGCATGTTCTTTCTCTCGCTGAAACAACCGATCAATACTGGATTGGGACTGAGCATGGTCTTATCAGCTACAACTTTATTACGGGGCAAATTACACGATTTGAACAAGCCGATAATCAAGACTTTTCGTTACCGGGTGAAAAAATATATTCGTTAATTAACGACCATGCTGGTGGAATGTGGGTCGCGACCAATAACGGAATTCGATACTTTTCACTGTTCAGCAGGACATTCTCAAGAACGCCATTAACGGGAATGGGGATGCACTCGAGTAGTGTGGTGATAAACAAAGTACAGCTTGTTCGCGATCAACTGTCTTGGGTTGCTTCTTCCAGAGGTCTCTATTTGGTTGATTCTCAAAGTGAAGATAACCCCGTTCGTGTTTACTCTAACCCGGTACAGGACTTTGAGATCTTTGATTCTTCAATTTGGTTGGCGACTGCAGAAGGTATTATTAGTTTCAACACTGATACGTTAGAGGCTGAAAAGGTCGATCTACCAAGAGCGATTGAAGGTGTACCCGTTGAAAACTTTGCACTTGAAGCGGATAACATGCTTTGGATGACCTCGGGACAAAACCTTTATTCGTTATCTATCGAAACCAATAAGTTGACAAGTTATGGCACCGACTGGTTAGTTGATAAATTTTTGCCAGCAAAGATCACCGCTCTCAATATAGGTTTGCAAGGTCGTATTTATGTTGGTACTGATCACGGATTCTACTCTTTTCTTGATGAGAGAATTAGCTTTAGTCGTTCAAGCGAGCGGCTTGGCAAAGTGGTCGATATTGAAAAAGCGAAAGATGGATCCCAGTGGTTTGCGAGTAGCTATGGTGTGTATCGAATCCCTAATAACAGTTCTATTATTCAAGAGGTTACTCTTGTTGAGGAAAATATCAGTCCTAAATGTTTAATTAGCGATGATAATGGAATGTGGTTAGGCTCTTCGAAAGGTATTAGCTATTACGGATTGGATGGGCAACTGCATAAACATATCGGCTCACCATTTGGCTTGATCACCAATGAATTGGCTGCAGGTGCGTGTGCTCTGTTTTACAGCTCAGGTAGCCAGTCTACTAGGCTTATCTTTGGCTCAAGATATGGCGTGGTGAGTGCATTAGCTAATGAGCTATTGGTATCAACAACACCTCATAGCCGTGCATTGCTAAGCAAGATAAGTGTCGACCATCAGATAGTATCACTTGGTGGCAAGACAGCTGATTTAGATGAAATTCCTTATGGCTCATCAATCGGTTTTAAGATTGGAATTTTACCAGCGACATACACACCTGCAATGGAGTATCGACTAAGCGACAATGAACCTTGGAGTGAGTTTGAAGGGGGGTTACTAACACTCGATCACCTTCTTCCTGGGGACTATACGTTGGAAGTGAAACCCGTTAAGGACTCCCATTATCGCTTTACGTCAACGAACCAAAGCTTCTCTATTGCGGAACCTTGGTATCTGAGTAATTGGGCAGCAGCAAGCTCTCTTGTATTACTTATCTGTGTAGTGACTGCTTTGGTTTTTTGGCGATCGCGTTACGTCACTTTCGCCAACAGGCACTTAAAGGCGCAAGTTGCATTAAAGACAGATCAACTGAGGCATCAAAGCCGAATACTACTAACGACTAATCAACAGCTTAAAAAACAGCTGTCAGTTAAGAGTGCTCTTGTCACACATACTGCTAATGAACTCTCTTCTGAAGTTAATCATATCGCAGCTATGATCCCAAATTGGAATGATGAACAAGGTAAGTCGCCAATATTGACATTGAAAAATGGCTTGGCTCAGTTGAGTAACACGCCACAAGGGAAGGGAAAGGTTTGTTACGATATAATTTTAATCTTAGAAGCTGTACTCAAAGCTTGGCAGGACGATTTAGCCAAAGCCGGTATTGAACTGGATATTAAAGTTGAAACTAAACAACGACATGTATCCTTGCTGTATTTTAATCTTGATATTATTTTCAACAGTCTAGTCGCTAGCATCATTAAGAGAAATTTTAAGTCAAAGAGTATGGTGGTATTGGTTGAAGAGGTTAAAGAGCACCTTGTTGTGACGATTCGAGACCATGGAATGCCTTTCCCAAAATTGACTTCAAGCATTAATGACAATACTGGAAAGTCGACCGACCTAAACATCGAAAAGTTGCCATTATTGATGAACCAGAGCGGTGGTGAACTGAATGCTTTTGTCTCGGACTCTCAAAATAAGGTTCAGCTTTCGTGGCCAATTGAGTACCAAGTGCTCGATAATCTTGAAGCCAGCACAATTGAACAGATTGAAACCATTAAGCTTGCCGCTTCAACGCCAGAGCAGCAAAAACTGACAGCGGAACAAGAGTGGAAGAACAGAGTGTCGCAGCTTGTGAGTGAAAACTACGCTGATGCCGAGTTCAGTACTGCAACTGCTGCTAAGTATTTGTTTATGTCTGAGAGAAGCTTACAGAGACGTTTTAAATCTGCTTACAACAAGACCTTTAAAGAGCATTTGAATGAAGTACGTTTGGAGCATGCGTGCGAGCGGCTACTTGCGGGAGAGAGGATTTCAGACGTCGCGTTTGATTCTGGTTTCAATGACCCTTCCTATTTCAGTCAAAGGTTTAAACATCACTTTGGTATGTCGCCATCTAAGTTTGCTGAAAACAACGAAGATCAGTGAGCTAGGGACGTCCAGTTACAACATAGATAAAGATACTTTGAGCCTCGACATTCGTGTTGGGGCTTTTTTATGCTTCTACGAGATACGAGATACGAGATACGAGATACGAGATACGAGATACGAGATACGAG